>JBDROC010000059.1:0-9599 GCA_043810475.1 Methanobacteriota archaeon
GTCATGATAATAGGCAGCCTCATGCCTGAGGCATTGAACAGCACTTCATGCATAAGTGCAAGTCCCTGTGATGTCGTAGAGGAATACGTGCGCGCTCCTGCTGCACTTGCGCCAATGAGTGCCGATATTGCTGAGAACTCGGATTCCACGTTCATGTATTCGCAGTTCATCTCGCCGTCAGCCGCGAACTGGGAAAGGTCTTCCACGATATGCGTCTGCGGAGTTATCGGGTATGCGGAGATCACATTGGGTTTGCATACCTTGACCGCATGCGCTACAGCATAAGAACCTTCAACGACTACCATCCTGTTCCTCATTTTCCCTCCAGTACCATTATTATAGCTTTCCTGGTACACTCGTTCGCACAGATGCCGCAGCCTTTGCAATATTCATAGTCTGGTTCAAAAAATCCGTTCTCCATCTTATATACCACACCTTCAGGGCAGTACATGGCGCAGATACCGCATTTGTTGCACAGTTTATGGTCAAAAACAGGCATGAACGACCGCCATGCTCCAGTCTTATTGACATTCGTGCTTCCCGGCTTTGCGACTGTCTTGATAATAAGTTTCATCTCTGCGCCTCCATCATATCATAAGCAGCCTGGATAGCAGCGGAATTTTTCTCACCGACTTTTCCGGGGAAACGTTCCATTACAGCGTTCTTTATGGATTCCGGTTTGATCAGGCCAGAAACTCCTGCAAAAGCCCCAATAAGAGTAGTATTCACTATTGGTTTTCCGATGAAATCCATAGCCAGCTTTGTAGCATCAAGCGTCTTAATAGAGGCTTTTGTCACCATTTTGAAATGTTCCGGGTTCTTTTCAGTATTGATCAAAATAAATCCTTCTGGTTTGGCTCCTCTTGCAACATCTACCACGTCGACAAGGGTGGCATCCTGCACAATAACATAATCGGGTTCATATATCTGGCTGCGCAGTCGTATGGGTTTATCGTCCAGGCGCACAAAAGCCGTGACCGGAGCGCCTCTTCTCTCCACGCCGAAAGCTGGGAATGCCTGGCTGTATTTCCCGTCCTCAAATGCAGCTACTGCCAGAAGTTCGGCAGCAGTCACAGAACCCTGTCCTCCGCGTCCGTGTATTCGTATTTCCTTCATTTCTTTTTTTCTCCGACAATAATTGAATAAATATATTAATTCCTAAACTATCAATCGTGATGAATGCACTCAACAATTGCATAAAGGTATTTATGCTTTACGCAGTCCAGGAAACAGGATGAGTAAACTATATCTTATTTGATGACCTAATGATGAAGTTCAATATGACCGATTCTAAACTACTGATCACAGAACTCGTGCTGACCGCTTACCTGTATAACCAGTCTGATAAACTCAGCGTAGACGATCTGCCGGAGAAAATACGAAAACATTACTGGAACGAGAAAGAAAAAACCGTTAAGAGACCAGTCTATGTCACGGAAGGAGATATAAAATCCATTTACGGTCTTGAAGATGTAAAAACCAGCTCAAAGACATTGCCATTCCTTGAGTTCGAAGAGTTCGGATCACAGATAAAGCTCACAGTATTCGACCTCGGAGCTAAATGGTTTGCAAAGCATGTGGAAGCAGTTGAAAGGATCAACAGCAACCCTGCGTTGGCATCATTCTTTGAGAGCTACGATTCACTTCCCGTCAGCTATGAGAAGGCGAAGGCATCAAACATGCCAAAAGAGAGCGGTCGTGAATGGATCAACTCACTTGTAAAGGCCATAGAAACAGAGAAGGGTTCAGAGGAGATGCTAAGACTTGCCCATATCGTGTCTCCTGAGGATGTTAAGCAGAGCCTGAAAGACCTTGTTCTCACGAAAGAGCAGGAAGATGAAATACAGAAGATCATGAAGGCTATCCAGTATCGCGATTACCTGAAGCGGATAGGTCTTGTGGAGATAGGAAAACTCCTGTTTGTTGGCCCGCCTGGTACTGGAAAGACCTCAGTCGCCCGCGCGCTGTCCGGGAAACTGGGCAACCCCATAGTTGAAGTAAAACTCTCGCAGATTGCAGACCAGTACCTTGGCGAAACAGCCAAGAATATAGACCGGGTGTTCGAACTTGCAAAACGCCTCAGCCCCTGCATACTTTTATCGATGAGTTCGATTTCGTTGCAAAAGCCAGAGCGACAGATGAGCATGCTGCGCTGAAAAGAGCTGTAAATACTCTTCTTAAAGCAATAGACGAGATAAGCCTGGTAGAGCACGGCGTTCTTCTTATTGGCGCCACTAACCAACCAGAGATACTTGATGACGCAGCATGGAGGCGCTTTGATGAAATAGTAAATTTTTCGCTTCCTGATAAGGACATGCGGAAAAAGATACTTGATATTGTGCTTCGGGATATCGAAGGTACTTTTGATACCGAAGAGATAGCCCGGAAGTCAGAGGGATACTCAGGCTCTGACCTGCGCCTGATAGCGAGAGAGGCTGTACTTAATGCCCTTATTACAGAGAGAATGGCGCTAACACAGCAGGATTTGCTGCGCGGGATAGATGAGTTCAATAAGAGGATCAAGCTAAAGACAAAGGACGAAACGGGATGAAAGTAACCCTGCTGGGTACAGGGGATGCAGTAGGAACACCGAAGATTGGATGTTCCTGCCCAGCCTGCCTGGATGCGTTGGCAGGCGGTAAAAGCAGAAGGCTTCGATTTTCAGTGCTGGTAGAGTCCTCGAGCGGTAAAGTGCTAATAGATACAAGTCCTGATCTACGATGGCAATTACTGAAAAAGAGTATCAGCCACATTGATGGGGTGATATGGACGCATTCGCACTACGACCATTATGCCGGGTTCGGAGATTTTCACCGCATTCAGAGCGGCGTGAATGTATACGGGCTGAAAAACACACTTGATTATATCTTGAACTACCTGTATTTTATGAAGCCAGTCAGGCATGATGTGGAGTTCTACACACCTTTTGAATTGATCGGTCTTGAAATGATGCTTGTGGAAGTCAACCATCCGCCCCTTGAAGAGACTGCAGGTGTAATAATCAGGGACAGAAAAAGCAAGGTCGTAATCACCGGCGATACCACGCACCACATCCCGAAAAGGACCATTGAACTGATGATGGAACCAGACCTCCTTGTCGCAGATGCTATAATCCCTCCCAGGAGAAGTGTAAGCAAACACATGAACTCACAGGAGGCGATGGAACTGGCATCGCTATTAAATGCAAAGAATGTTGTGCTAACACACCTTAGCCATAATTTCCCTCCGCACGATGAAGCTGTTAAACAATGGCCGCTTGGTTATGATGGAATGGATTTCGGGTTTTAAATTATTTTTTCCCGCATACGGAAAGTATATTAAATACGCAAACTATATGGAATACACTTCTTCTAACTCAAGGAACAGGTGAAATTCCATCTGGGAAATGGTCGAGGAAAGTTAAAAGTCAAACAAGGAATAATCATGGAAGCAACCCCCACAGCCACAAATTATAATATAAATGACCTGAATGAAAACTCAAAAAATGTTAATGCCACCATAAAAGTTATCGAAATAGGTGAGACGAAGAATATACCCTCAAGGTTCGGAGATAAACAGGTTTGTGAAGTAAAAGTAGCAGATGCATCAGGAAGTATCCTGTTATCCTTATGGGATGACCAGATCGGAAAGATCGCTGTCGGAGATACCTTATCTGTCCAGAACGGTTACATTTCTATCGTCAGGAACTCGATGAGATTGAATATTGGTAAATATGGAAAGATGCTACTGTCCGAAGAGGTACTTTCTGAAGTAAATACCGAAAATAATGTTTCTGAAAAGCACGTTGACCAGCCGGAAAGACCCAGGCGCAGCGAATCCGGGGGCAGGGGCGGAAGCGGAGGAAGCAGCGGTGGATACGGCAGCATGTACGGGGGCGGCGGAGATCGCAATTTCAGTTTCAGACGCAGTGGATACGGCGGAGGCGCTGGAGGCAGCAGCGGTGGTGGCGGACGCAGGGATTCGCGCGGTGGGGACAAAAAAGGAGGAAGAGGAAGAAGGTAGTTTACCTTCTACTTTTATTTTTTATTAATACTTTTTATAGTCATCAGTCGTAACAGTCATTTAATGCTGGAAAATATTCCGGAGACATTTCTTAACACCACGAACAAGGAATTTCGGGTTCTTATCGCCATAGAGAACAAGATGAAGTTCTACGAATGGGTGCCGATAGAAGAGATCGCCAGTTTTACAAAATACAATATCAAAGAGACAGGACATATCCTCACCACCCTGGCAAAGAAAAAGCTGATCCATAGAAATGTCGCGACGTATGAAGGATACAGGATATACTTTGAAGCTTACTACCTGCTTGCGCTAAAAACGCTTGTGGAGCGTGGTTCTGTCAATGCGATAGGGGAACTTATAGGAGTTGGGAAGGAGTCAAAGGTTTACTCGGCTGAGGGTGGGCTGACCGACAGGGAGGTTGTCATAAAGTTCCACACCGAAGGTAAAATGAGTTTCAAAAAGGTCAGGATAAAAAGAGAGCATATTGAAGATCGAAAACATCTTTCCTGGCTTTATGCTTCGCGCCTTGCTGCGAAAAGAGAGTACGATGTCCTGAAACTCCTGTATCCTGTGGTCGCCGTTCCAGAGCCTATCGATCATAACAGGAATGCAATTGTGATGTCGGTCATGAAAGGACAGCTGCTTGCACATACAAAGGTGGACGAACCTGAATGGTATCTCGATGAGATATTCGCACAGGTGAAAAAGGCGGCGCAACTCGGGATCATCCACGGTGACCTGAGCGAGTTCAATATATTCGTCAATCCGCATGGATGTGAGATATTCGACTGGCCGCAGTACGTTACCTTCTCCCACCCAAATGCAAATGAGTTGCTTAACCGGGATGTTGACAATGTTTTGACATTCTTTAAGAAAAAATACAGGATAAATAGAGATATCGAAGAGGTGCGCAATAGTATAATAGAATCATGCCAGAAAAAGTGATCTTCGGAGTAGATATCGCAAGAGGTTCTTCAAGGGCCAAAGAAAAACCTGCATATGCAGTTGTGGTTTTGAAAGACGGAATGGCACAGCATCACCATATGGTCAGCCTCCATAAAGTCCTGAGGATGGCGTGGAAAGAAAGACCGCAGTTCATCGCCATCGATAATATCTATGAACTTGCGCCTGATAGGCGGTCTCTTGTCTCAACGCTTTCGAAACTACCGCATGAAACAAAACTCGTGCAGGTTACAGGAGGTGAACATCCTGAACCTCTTGTAAAACTTGCAAAAGAACACGGGATCACGTTTAACAGGTTCGATCCGGGCGCCGAGGCGCTTGCATGCGCACAGCTTGTGCAAATGGGTACAGGTCATGAGGTTTCTGCTTTTGAGGATAAGACTATAATCAAAGTAAGCAGGGGGCGCTCTCCGGGCAGGGGAGGGTGGAGCCAGAACAGGTACAGGCGCAAGGTGCATGGGTTTGTCAGGCAGAGGGCGCGCGAAATAGAGGACTACCTGAACGAACAGTCAAAGCTTCGCGGATTCACATACACGTCTAACGTGGCTGAAAGGTTTGGCGGGTACTCAAAAGCTGTGTTCCTTGTTAACGCGCCCAGAAGCGTGGTTCATGTAAGTTCAGGGAGGTACGGGGACGTGCAGGTGAGCGCAAGCAGCATTGAACGTGATGCGCTTATCTTTAAACCTATCACGACGAGGAAACGGGATTACATCATTGTGGGAATAGACCCTGGCACAACTACGGCGGTAGCTGTGCTCACACTTTTTGGAGAACTGCGGAAACTGTGTAGCTCAAGGACTATATCCATCCCCGAAGTGATAGAGATGATATCAGAAGAAGGTAGACCGCTTATCATTGCAAGCGATGTGTTCCCGACGCCCAATGCTGTTGAAAAGATCCGGCGAGCATTCAATGCAGTTCTCGGGACGCCTGAGGAAATGATCACCACAGAGGACAAGATAGAATTCGCGAAACCCTACGAATATTCAAATGCCCATGAACGCGATGCCATCGCTGCTGCTGTATCAGTTTATCGAAGGAACAGGAACAAGTTCGATCAGATAAAGAGGAAAATTCCTGCCGGCGTGGATGCTGATGAGGCGATAGCGCAGGTGGTGAGAGGAAGATCCGTTGATGCGGTGATATCGTCTCTTACGAAGAAAGAAGAAAAAGAACCAGTGGGTGAAACAGCAAAAGAGAGGGCTGGCGATGAAGTTTTTCACCTCAGGGGATCCCTCCGTAGATACGAAGAAAGCGTCCGTGATATGAAAGGATACCAGAAAGAGCTGAAAAAAGAACTTGATCTGAAGGATGATAAGATCAGAGAACTTGAGAAAATTATCAGCAGGCAGCGCGACAAGGTATATAAAGAGTTTAAAAGAGAAAAGGAATTCAGGGTACGTGATAAGGAGATCACATCCCTTCGCAGCAAGGTTTCTGAAAGCGGTAAACGCATAGCGTCCCTGAATGAGAGGATACATAACCTGAAAAACGTGCGCAGGCTTGAGATGAGCGGGAGGCTTCTGCCTGTAAAGATAATACAGGCTTTTACAAAGGACAGCATCCAGAAAACCCAGGAGCAGTTCGGGATAAAGAAGGATGATATTATTCTTCTAAAGGATGCAAGCGGTGGAGGTACGATGACAGCTAAAATGATAGCAGACTCAGGCGTTCGTGCTGTTATCATTTGCGACGATATGTCCCATGCTGCAGAGGAGGAACTGTTCAGGCTGAACGTGCCTGTGCTTATGGCAAAGGAGGTCAAGATAAAATTTGATCCTGCCGAGGAGATCGCAGTCATTGACCCTGAGGATATCAGTAACGCAATTGATGAGTGGAATAAGAAGGCAGAGGAGCGAAGGAAACATGAGAAGGAAGAGTGGCTTGCGTCGCTGGTGGACGAATACAGGAGCGAGAGAAGAAAGGGGAAAAGGGGATGAGATTTAAACAAAAACATTTTAGTAGGTTGTATATGATATGTTACATGTTCAGAAAGTCGGATTATTGGTGTTTATTCATAAATGGAAAAAGAACTGTGGGTATGGAATGGAAGACCGTTATGTTTTACAAAACATGCAATACGGGAGATGTATGTGTTATCTTTTGCACCAGAGGATATGATAAAAATGTTGAATTTCGGGTTAAATTGCCCAAAAAGTAGAAGACAAAAAGGAATAATAGAAATATGTACAAATTATCAGAGAAATAATTATAAAATAGTTGTATCAGATGATATTAGTCATTGGAGAAATGATTCTTGCTGGACTATAATACACATAAAAAGGTTTGATTGGAGATAAAAAATGATTCGTGTAAATTATCCACATAAAACTGCAAAAGATCCTGTCGAGGTGACGCTTTTCCAGCATAAGATTAAGGGGGTTAGATGTAAAGAGTGCGGCACGGAAGTCTTTGGAGCAGCAGAAGTACAAGATATGTTTGATAAAATAAAACTTGAAAAAGGCATGAGTACTTCTGATTTAATTCTGGCTTTATTCTATGCTCAAAAAGATATGCCTATTAAGGGAATGATATCCTTAATGAAACAATCTTTCCTTTTAGAGAAAGAATTTACAAAGGAAGAACATATCAAAACTGAGGATGGAGAATATATATCATATAAATATGGACCTTATTCATACAAAGTCGATGAAATTGTTTCAATTCTTGAAGAAAACGGGATCGTTAAGTCATATGGCCGCAAATCATCAAATAAAGAAATATTCTATCTTACTGATTTTGGAAAAGAAGCTGCAAAGAAGGCTTTTGATAAATTGACACCAGAGCAGAAAATAAAACTTGAAGATTTGAGAAAAGGGTGGGACCAATTAGGCATAAAAGGTATATTGAAGCGGGTATATGGGGATTATAAAGAATATATAAATAAGTCCGTGATATTATCGAAAATATTGCCTGAATATCAAATCGTAAGAAATAGAGGATGAATTGATACTAAAAGTTGAACCATTACCATCAGAAAAAAAATTATGGGGTAGAGTTTGTAAAGTAAAAACATCCAAAGGGACTTTTGAGACCCCTTACAGAGTTTCAACAAAAGTGGAATTTGATAGCAAGGTAAATATTCCTACAGATTTAAAGATAGAATCCGTCTTTTCAGAAGCGATTTTCGAATATCGCCATGAAGATGTAGAGAGCTTTCTTAAGAAAAATGGGGAATTTGGAAAAAGAAGGTCAAATTTAGAAGCCCAATCTGATATGATGGAGTATTCACATTTGATCTCATATTATCCAAAACTACCACAAAACACGAGTTTAGATATGCGCGGTATGAAGTTATTTTTAGAACTTCAAATACGCTCTCCAATCCACATCGTATCAATTCCTGTTTTTAAAGAAAATGATTCTTATGAAAAAGATTTACAGACCTACTGTGAATATATTAGGGATGAAGGAAACAAAAATCCAATGCCTATCTTGGATTTAGGATGGGATGTTGATTTATTCAAATCAAGATTCGATAGCATCTGTAAAAACTTCGTAGATGAAAAAACAGATACGGTCCATATAATTGGCTTTATTTATAGGAACTGGTGGGATTATATTCAAAATTTTGATTATATATTTCAAAACAAAGGAAAAGAAGTTCTGTACCATTGTTTAGATGTTGATAGAACTTATGAAATCAGCAGATTGCGCCGCGAAAAAGCTCAAACCATGCATATCTTACAAAGGTGGGGATTTGATACATATTCTATAAAATATCGCCGGGGTGGAGGTAAAAAGATAGAAGATGAGAAAGAAAAAAGAAATATGGAATTAAAAAACCAGGATATTGCACAGGTTTTGATGTTTGATCGGAAAACAATTGGTTTATTTAGCATAGATGAGTGGAAGAAAAAGTATCAGCACACTCTCAATTGTGACTGCCAATTATGCCATAATTTGAGTTTCGAGGATTTCATTGATAAATATGGATATGATACTGCTTCTGGAAAGAGAAGCAAGCTAAAATTAAATTATGCCAGTAAACTCCATGAGTATTACTCAAGTTCTTTGGAATTTGACGAATCAAGAACCGCAATAAAAGAGGATGATCTAAAGGGCTATTTCAATAAAAAATATTTTTTGAAACAATCATATGGTACCTTTTTTCAGTAACGAATAATAGGCATGCTAAGTTAAAGCAGCTTCAGATGCCCGGTTATCCTGTCCAGTTCACCGACTTCTGCAGGTCCTATCCCAAGTACTGTAACCGTTCCTGGTGGAACTTCTGTTAGCCCTGCATCCTGGATAAGGGCTGTCGAAAGGCGTTGCTTTCTTGCCAATTCTTTCAGTTCGAAGAGGTCTTGCAAAGAAGGGACCCTGAGCACGACTTTCTTTTGTCCTCCTTCTTTCCATGCTTCATAGGTGTTCCTATCCACAAATTCGGATGCTGATACAGCGGCATGCGCCACCTGGACAGCGAGTTTTCCTTTTGAAAGCTTGAGGTCGTCCCGCACTACAATGCACTGTTTATATTCTGCCATACAAAAAAAGTTCTATATTGGCTTCTGGGTGTCAAGGATCATCATTCCGTTCTTGTCAAATTTCAGGGTGTCCCTTTTTTCAGACCATTCTTTTCCAAACTTAAGTGATTCGTCCATGTCAAAACCACCCAAAGCAATGAAATC
>JBDROC010000060.1:0-2842 GCA_043810475.1 Methanobacteriota archaeon
GTATATTTATATCCCGGCGCCCAATATGCCCCCGAACAGCCTCAAAGCGCATCGCCTCGACCCTGCTATTATCGAAGATACCGCATTCAACTATGTGCGCTATCTTCGCGGTGATGGTCGTGGTCTTGCCTGTGCCTGCGCTTGCGAGGATCAGTTGGGGGGCTTGGGTGCAGATTCCATGTGCGTTGTGCTGAAAAGAAGATCCACTATGGGACTGGATTCGAACAGGCAATAAACGCATGGCTTATTTCTTCGTCTGGTGATGATCTGCTATCCCAGCCGCCTTTTGATACCATAAACCCCAATGTGATAAATGAATTCCGCTCGCGGTGTAAACGCCATGGGTTTGACATTCTCTCTGGCATCGCCGACACAATGGTCGTCTGGATACGCAACTATGCCTACACCGACCCATATCCTTGCGAGGACAAAGGCAAGGTTGGCAAAAAGAAACGGAAGGCGTAGTATGGGTGATATAATGGTTTTCCTTGTTGGCTCTTCCCCTTACAGGTTTGCAGCGGTCTCTGTCGAGACGATTGAACTTTCCGCGCTTCCTGAGTATGCGCGCGAGATCGTATCTAGGACGGAAGGCAACGGAACTGTTTATGGGATAACATGTAGGCCGATCATCGGAGTACGGGCGCCGACAAAGCCTGGGCAGCTTCTACTGACGACGTTCCCATCTGCGATTGGTTAGTAGGGGGGAAGTAGTGACGTTAGCTTCTCAAGAACTCGGTGGAGAGTTATCCCTTTAGTAAAAATATATGTATTTACCCGTCAAAGAGCAGCTAAAGATAGAGAAATGATGGATTGTGCTTTGAAAATGAAAAATAACAAGAAATATCTTAAAGATGAAGATATTATTCTTAACCTCGATGAGATCACTGTAAATAGTCTTGATTCGTTCTATAGTTCCGGCTGTTCTGGAAGAGTCTCTTTTGATATTAATTGCCAGACCAAACATGGCTATTGTGAAGACCCCCATTTTGTGGGCAAAATCAAAATCTTAGAAGCGAACAAGTGTGACGAGAAAGGTGTTTATCTTCTGAAGGTCAAATATGATAAAGAAGAGGAAGAATATTTTGTAGAAGGATGATTGGCATGCACATTGCTGAATACGAGGTGGTGGGGGGATGAGAAAAAGCATTCGTGAAAAAAGAACTGATATTGATGAAAAAAAGGTAAAACTCTTTCTCAAGGAAGGTGAGTGCCTCACAGTGGAGTTTAAAGAAAAATATACTTCTAAAATTGATGAAGATATTGTGGCTTTTGCAAATACAAAAGGTGGGATCATTCTTCTTGGTGTGCGTGATGATGGAACTATCGCTGGTGAGCAGCTGACTAATGAAATGAAAGGCAGGATCAACAGCCTGGCGAGAAACTGTAAGCCGGACATACCTGTAAATGCAATGCAGGTAGATGATGTGGTTGCTGTAGAAGTGCCGGAAGGAAATGAAAAGCCATACTATTGCAGTTCTGGTTATTTCAGAAGATTGAATGGAAATACGCAGAAAATGAACCATGAAGAAATCCGGATAATGTTCAGTGAAAATGAAGTCATGCCATTTGAAGAAAAAACGGTCAGGAATTTTTCTTATGATGATATTTCAAAAGAGAAGATCCTTGCTTTTACAAAAGAAGCAAGAATCAATATTGGACGTACCCCGGCAATCGACTTTTTAAAGAGCCTGAATGTTGTGGATGATATTAAGATTAAAAACGCAGGCATTCTTTTTTTTGCAAAAGATGTGCAAAAACATATCTCTCAGGCACAGATGACACTTCTCGCGTTCAAAGGGACAAAAAAGCTCCATATTTTTGACAGGCTTGATGTGAGGGATGATCTGCTCATGCAGTTCAATCAAGCGATCTTTTTCCTTAGAAAGCATCTCAATGTAAGAAGCGAGATCAAGGGGGTTAATCGAGAGGATATTTACGAAATTCCGATCGAGGCTTTGCGTGAAGCGGTTGTTAATGCGATCATGCACAGGGATTACAGTATCAGGGGAACCAGTTTGACTGTTGAAGTTTATGATGACAGGGTGGAGATCACCAATCCTGGCGGGCTTCCCAAGGGTCTTTCCGGAGATTCTTTTGGCAGGGTTTCTGTTAGAAGGAATGAACTTATCGCAGACCTTTTCTACAGGCTTGATAAGGTCGAGCGCATAGGTATGGGCATACATCAGATGAAGGAAGCTATGGCTCTCTCAGGTTTGAAAGAACCTGTATTTGAGATGAATGGCTTTTTCAGAGCGATATTTTTCAGACCAAAGAGAGAGGATATCTTTCCAACCATGCAGAAAGACGGAGAAAAGGTTGGTGAAGAAGTGGTCAGAAAGGGTGGTCAGATAAGTGGTCAGAAAGGGTGGTCAGAACTAACAGAAAAGCAGACGATGATATTGCAGCTGATAAAAGAAAAGCCTGCTGTATCAAGGAAAGAATTATCAGTAGAGCTGAAAATTAATGAATCTGCTGTACAGAAGCATCTTGGAAATCTCAAGAAAAAAGGTCTTCTCCGGCGCATCGGTGCTGACAGGGGCGGGCACTGGGAGGTGGTGGAATGATGAGAATGAACCCGATAACCCACGGCACTAATGACATCAAGATCATAGAAATTAACATTGCGTGAAACCTGCCGACCTCCTTCGGTTTGAACTATCCGGAATTTCCGGATAGTTGCCTCTGGGGACAATTCACCCTCATCATATATGCTTTTGATATGTTCATTAATAGTGCGCATATCGAGTTTCTCCACCGTTTCGCGCATGTGCCTTGCTGCTTCTTTGGAGAAGGTGAGCGCGAGAATCTGGGAAGGGTCGATGTTTTCTTTTTCGACCATGTA
>JBDROC010000061.1:0-4756 GCA_043810475.1 Methanobacteriota archaeon
GATCGCGTTAATAACTTCTGGTTGCCTCAGTGACAGAGAGCTCATAACTGATGAACCCACCGGCAATATAAGTATCATCCCGCGCGAGGTCCTGTTCGGCAACCCGGATAAGATCACGGCCCGTCTTAGCCCTGATGGGGCACAGATCAGCTACCTTGCCCCTGTAGATGGCGTATTGAACGTCTGGGTGGGATCTGTTGATGATCCCGACACAGCCAAACCTGTTACCAATGATACCGACCGCGGCATACGAATCTACTTATGGGCTTACACCAGCCAACATATCATATACCTGCAGGATCAGGCAGGCGATGAGAACTGGCGTGTCTATAGTGTGAACCTGAAGAACGGTGAGACAATCGACCTAACTCCTATAGAAGGTGTACAAGCCCGCATCCAGGGGGTCAGCCCGAAGTTCCCTGAAGATATCCTCATAGCTCTCAATGATCGCGTTCCAGAGCTTCATGATATTTTCCGGGTCAATATCACAACTGGTGAGAAGAGTTTAATCCAGAAAAATGAGGAGTTCATCTCATTCCTTACCGACGATAATTTGAATATCCGCCAGGCAGCACGAATGACACCCGATGGTGGAATGGAGGTACTCATTCCCACAGAAGATGAAAACTGGAAATTGTTTGCCAGGATCGAAATGGAAGATATACTCACAACAAGCCCTATTGGGTTTGATAAGAACGGCACGATTTTATATCTGGTCGATAGCCGGGACCGGAACACAGCTGCCATGTATGCGCTTGACCTTAAAACAAATGAGCAGACATTGATCGCCCAGGATCCACTGGCTGATGTTAGCGATCTCATGATCCATCCCACCCAGAAGAATATCCAGGCAGTGGCTTTCACCTACGAGCGTAAACAATGGCAGATCATCGACCAATCCATTGCAGATGATCTTGACTACTTGAAAACAGTTGCAGATGGCGATGTCGAGGTCGTGGACCGGACACTGGACGATAAATACTGGATGGTCGCCTACCTTATGGACGATGGTCCGTTAAAGTACTATCGCTACGACAGACAGGCGCAGAAGGCAGAGTTCCTGTTCACTAATCGCAAGGATCTGGAAGGACTGGCACTGGCAAAAATGCACCCCGCTGTCATCAAATCCCGTGATGGGCTTGATCTTGTCAGCTACTACACATTACCATTGGGGATTGATGCCGATGGCGACGACCATCCCGATCAGCCATTGCCGATGGTACTGTACGTCCACGGCGGTCCGTGGGGGCGAGACAACTGGGGCTACGAGTCTGTACATCAGTGGCTGGCCAACCGTGGCTATGCTGTACTGAGCGTCAACTTCCGCGGATCCACGGGATTCGGAAAGGCACTTACCAACGCGGGTAACCTGGAGTGGGGTGCCAGGATGCATGATGATCTCATTGACGCGGTTGACTGGGCCATCAAGAAAGAGATCGCTGACCCTGATCGCATGGCGATTATGGGGGGAAGTTACGGTGGATACGCCACGCTTGTTGGCATGACGATCACACCAGAGAAGTTTGCCTGCGGCGTAGACATTGTGGGTCCGTCGAACCTTACTACTCTGCTTGAAACGATACCGCCATACTGGCAGCCACAGATCGAGCTGTTTGCAACGCGTGTGGGTGACCATAGAACTGAAGAAGGAAGGGCACTCCTGATCAATCGATCACCACTGACTTACGTGGATCAAATCCAAAAGCCGCTGTTGATCGGTCAGGGTGCAAATGACCCGCGTGTTAAACAGGCAGAGTCCGACCAGATCGTTCAGGCGATGCAGGAGAAGAATATTTCGGTGACGTATGTGCTCTATCCGGATGAAGGACATGGCTTTGCCAGACCTGAGAACAGACTGTCGTTCTTCGCAGTATCTGAGGCATTCCTCTCCCGGTGCCTGGGTGGTCGGTATGAGCCTATCGGTGATGATTTCGAAGGTTCAAGCATTACTGTTCCGGCTGGAGCCAGAGAAGTACCTGGTCTAGAAGAAGAGGTCTCAAAGTAGCAATCAATCAGTCCTGGCTTGCCGGGTGCTATTCACTCGGTAGCTTTTCTTTTTCTTAGCCTTCAAAGTAAGATAATGAAATTTTCCATTGCGGACCTTGTTTTTATTTGTTTTTGTGTTGGCTCCACAATCGAATATCAAGATGCTGCCTTCACCTAATACTTTTTTTGCAACATTGAAAATGTGATCGAAATGTGTTTTATCCTGGACATTTCCTTTTTGGATTGTCAATGCTGTTGGAATATTGTTGATCTCGGTACTGATTCCAAATGTGATTTGTTTCTTTCCTCGAGCTCCATCTCTTGAGTAGCCTAGAGCACCCAATTCAGGTTTAGTTCCTTCAAAATATGTTGATGAGAAATCTACGAATTGTTCTTTTGATACGAGATCGTTTTTTACCAGGACTTGCTGATGAAGTTCTAAAATGATGTCAAATTTATCTCCAAGTCGCTCAATTGCCTGTAAAAATTTCATTCTGCTGGTGTTTCTTTCAATCCGAAATATTCAAAAGCTTCATCGGGATAGATATTTGGGATTTGATTGATTGAAACGTTAGCGGTCAATTTGTTGTAAATCAGGGACTTCACGATTTTCTGGAAATCCTTGGCTTTTCCACCGATTTTACCGAACAAAAAGTCAAAGTAACCATAATCTTTTTTAATCCTATCGATCAATACAATATTGCCTATTGGGTATGTTACATTTTCATGCAAGGTTTGTCACAAAAACTTCTGAAATGTGACTTCCCATTTATAGGCTAACTGGCGAAGTCAAGTGAAAATGTAATTGCTGATCGAGGAGATAGTGTTTTGAATCTGACCAATATCTTTAATGCTTTTATGATCTGGCTCTTACGCTCACCTCTGCATAAGATTGCCAGTAAAAATACGCTTCTCATAACCTTTCCTGGACACAAAAGCGGCAAGAAATACACCACACCTGTCAATTATGTAATTGACAGTAATGTTATTTTCATAACAAGCTTGCGCAGTCGTACATGGTGGAAAAACCTGGGGGGAGACGCAAAGATCAACGTGCACCTGCAAGGAAAAGACCTCGAAACAAACGGAGAGGTATTCGAAGATAATGAGACGGTAAAAGAACAACTGATGAGATATCTGCAAAAGGCCCCTCAATATGCAAGGTACTTAAAAGTTAATCTTGATCCTGAGGGTCATCCCAATCCTGAAAATGTCGCTCAGGCCGCAAAGGAGAGAGTCATGATCCTGCTCAGATCAGGGTGATCAGGATGCGATATGTTGCTGAAAAAGATCTGGATAAATGCAGACAATGCGGATTTTGCGATGAGATAGCATGCTCAAGCAGGTATGTTGGGTATTATGAGGAATGCTCCGGATGCGGAGCGTGCAGTCTTGCCTGTCCTTATGAAGCTATTCAGATGATTGAAATTCAGAATGGGAACAGCATATCTATGAGAGTGGATGGAGTAATGATTTCAGTTCCGGAAAGAGTTACTGTCAAAAAAGCTCTCGAGATATGCGGTTTTCAACCGTGTGAATTTCCAGAGGATGGTGATTTGTTCTCTCCCTGCAGGACCGGTGGATGCTGGAGCTGTGCGGTTCTCGTGAATGGTGAACTGAGACCATGCTGCGTTACAGCAGTTAAAGAAGGAATGAATATTGACACAGAAACAGAAATTACTCCAAAAAGACCTGTCCATGGCTGGATGGGACATGCTGTTGGGGGTGTGGGTACTCCATGGCGTTTGAAAAAGTTATCTGGTTTTATAGAAACGGCATGTTTTACCTGTGGATGTAATTTTCAGTGCAAGCAGTGCCAGAACTGGACCTCAACATACAATGGTAAAGAGATTGCACTCACTCCAAAAGAGGCCGCTTTACTCATGAGCGATGCAAGAAGAAACTATAGAGTGAATAGGATGGCTATTTCGGGAGGAGAGTGCACTTTGAACAGGAAATGGCTAATTGAATATCTCAGGGAATTGAAAAAGAAAAATGCTGATGATAAGGCAAACTTTCATGTGGATACAAATGGTTCGATACTGACCCCTGATTATCTGGATGAACTTGTTGAAGCTGGGATGACTGATATCGGCATAGACCTCAAAAGCCTCGAACTGGATACCTTTTCATACATAACAGGGGTAATGAACAGAGAATTAGCCAGAAATTATTTAGAAACTGCGTGGAACGCAGTTAAGTATATGGTGGATAATTATTCTGAAAAAGTGTTTATGGGTGTTGGAATTCCCTACAACAAGTATCTCATCTCTCTTGAAGAGATCGAGAAAATGGGAGAGAGAATAAGAAAGATCGATGAGCTGGTGCAGGTATGCGTACTGGATTACAGGCCGGCATTTCGAAGATCGGATATACAGAGGCCTGAATATGAAGAAATGGTCAATGTCTGGAAAATCCTCTCTGGTACGGGATTGAAAACTGTTATTTGCCAGACCATCAGAGGTCATATTGGGCCTGAATTATGACCAAATTGAAAAATCTCTATATGCATTCGAAAGCTACCGAATAGGTTTCCTCCATCTCCTCTTCCGAAGTAATTCCAACAGCGATCGAATCTGCATACCTGTAGATATACTCGAAAACAGACTTTTCTGGAGAGAGTTTTCCTGCAGCAAGAGGCTTGATCGCGATAACAGCCTTGTTTGTTCGTTCAAGAGCATTTAGCGTGCTTTCAACATCCGGTGCCATTCCATAACCAGTTAGATTCACTGGCGCAAGATATGCATCAAAACCCATCTCATCAAGCAAG
>JBDROC010000062.1:0-2996 GCA_043810475.1 Methanobacteriota archaeon
AATAATGAAAGCCATCGGCGCGCGCAACAATGACATTTTGCTGATATTCTTATTCAATGCAGCATTTATCGGACTCGTTGGAGGAGCAATAGGTATAATCGTCGGAACGATCCTTTCAGGCTTTTTGCCATCTCTTGCAGGGGATCTTCCTCTCATGAGAGGTACAACTATAGTGTCATTGAACTCAATAATCATGGCATTATCTGTATCGGTCATTGTAGGAATACTTGCAGGAATAATCCCTGCGTATCAGGCATCGAAGCTTAAACCGGTGGATGCATTGAGATATGAATAATTTCGATTGGTGAAAAATGATGGAAACTATAATGGAACTACAGGATGTCTGGAAAATCTATCGAATGGGGGAGTTTGACGTACCCGCGCTTCAGGGGATAGATCTGACCATCAAAACAAATGAGTTCGTGGCCATAACCGGACCGAGCGGATGCGGCAAGTCAACTATGCTGAACCTGATAGGCTGTCTGGATATGCCCACCCGGGGAAAGGTTTTTCTTGAAGGTAAAGATATATCGACATTCAAAAGTGACGAACTGGCACGTATAAGAGGTAAAAAGATAGGGTTCATATTCCAGACTTTTAATCTGTATCCTACCCTCACGGCTCTTGAAAATATTCAACTGCCTATGAGGATCCACGAATTTCCTGAAAAAGATGTAGTTGATACCTCAAAAAAACTTCTGGATACTGTAGGGCTATCTGATCGTAAAGCTCATTTCCCGGCACAGTTATCAGGAGGACAGCAGCAGAGAGTTGCGGTAGCAAGGTCTCTTTCTACTGGTCCTTCTATTCTCCTGGCAGATGAACCGACAGGGAATCTGGACACAAAATCGGGAGATGAAATAATGGATGTTTTTAAACGTTTGAACAGTGAAGGATTGACCATAGTGATGATAACTCATGACCCGAGAATTGCAGGATCTGCAGGAAGAGTTGTGAAAATGCTTGATGGAAAAATAGTAGGTGGAACATGAATATATCAAATTTAATGTTTGTAATAGTATTTTCGGTATTGTTAACGCAGGTCGCATCTGCACAATCATATCTGGTGACAGAGACGGCTCCTGTTTATCCAGGGGATACGACCTTTGTCTATGTACCGATAAAGAACATGGGATTCGGCTCGTTCATGGAGGATGTCTCCGTCAGGCTTGCGCCAAAGGATAATGCTTCAGCCAATGCTGTGATATTGCTTAACGATGTTAATTCACTTGGAACCATAAACGACTGGGGTTCCCAGAGAACTGCAAAGTTCAGGATACATGTGAATCCTGATGCTGTAGAAGGGGATTATTATTTCAATGTCTATATTACATATAAAGGACAGCAAACAAGCGGTGGAACTCTGGCAACTCCAGTGACGACAAAGCTTGAGGATCTGATACTGACCATCAAAGGCATGCCTGTGATAGTGCTGCTCAATTCTACCATCGGCACCATATCACCGATGAGCACTAACAAAGAGACCCTAAGGTTCAAGAATACAGGCACAGGCACAGTACAGAATGCTGTAGCGAGTATTGATCTCTCAGGCACGAACGTAAATTCGATCTTTTCGATAATAGGAGGCGGTACGCAATTCTCTCTCGGCAACCTGAAGGCAGGCGATGAAGCCAGCATAACATTTGATCTGGCTGTGGATATTGCAGCACGTCCCGGTGTATATAATCTGCCCATTAAAATTACAGGCACTAACAATTATTCATCTAATAATTATGTGGGATTGATCGTGGCTGGAACGACTGATTTTGAGATAAGCTACCAGGAGACTTTGGGCTCTTTTTCGCTCAATGTAGCCAATGTAGGGATAAGCTCCGCGAGTGCTGTAACGGTCAGTCTGCCGCGCCAGCAGAACTTCTCATCAACAGGAAGCAGTTCTTACGTGCTGGGGAATTTAAATTCTGGTGATTACACCTCTGCAATATTCCAGATCACAAAAAATGCTGGAGCAGGAAACAAGCTTGAATTGGAGATACAATATACCGACACAAGCGGACAAAGACACACGATCACAAAGTTCCTTGCTGTGGAATTATCCCCGGCTGGAGCACAAACCAAATCTGCAAGTACAAATTATACAACATGGTTGCTGGCAGCTATTGTTATACTGATAATATACTGGCAGCGAGGAAAAATAACAACCTACTTCCAGAAATCTAAATAAGTACAGGGCCATTAATCAAAAGAGAATAAACATGAAAACTTATGATATTCTTAAGTTATCGCTAAGCCATGTCAGGAAAAGTAAGATGCGAAGCTGGCTTACAATAATTGGGATCGTAATTGGAGTGGCTGCGATCGTGGCTATAATCTCAATAGGTGATGGTTTGCAAGCAAGTGTACAAAAAAGTCTTGGAAGTCTTGGAGCAGACCTGATAACGGTCTCTCCAGGATATTCAAGAGCGACCGGGACGGGACCTGGACAAGGGTCACAGGGTGGTGGAGTCTCGACCGTGAATCTTACAGATAAAGACCTGAATGTGATCAAACAGGTACCTGGTGTGATCTATGTAAACGGGATGGTTTCGGGCAGGTCTGATATGATATTGGGTACTGAAAAGACCTCCGTATCTATAAGTGGGGTTGATATCACGGTATGGCGCTCCATAATTACTACGGAACTTGAAGCAGGCAGGTATCTCCAGCCTGGTGACTCAAATGCTGTCGTGATAGGATATTCTTTAGCTCATAATGTTTTCTTGCAGCCGATCACCCAGAATAGACCCGTAACGATAGGAGGAAAAACATTCAAGGTCGTGGGTATTTTTGCCCAGTCAGGTGGATTTGGAGGAACTGATAATGCCGTTTATATGCCTGCTGATTCCGCACGTGACGTAATAACTGAAACTGTAGAGAGAAACCACTTTACATCCATCACGGTGAAAATCGCAGACCAGGATTTAGCAGATAGGGTGAAAGCTGATATAGAACAAAAGCTTATGATGTCTCGCCATGTAAATTCAAGGACCAGGGATTTT
>JBDROC010000063.1:0-11436 GCA_043810475.1 Methanobacteriota archaeon
ACAGGATAACAGGATTTACCAAAAAAGAAAATCAACCACGGAGTACACAGAGTTCACAGAGACGAGGTTGGTTTTTCTCTGTGTCCTCGGTGCTCTCTATGGCTTCGCAGTAATCTTCCCTGAAAAATTGCGCGGCGAGGGTGGGGAATTCGTGGACGGGCGCCGGATATTAATCGCTTAAATTATATGTTTCAACAGTGGCGGCGCATCGCGGAATCCGAAGCAACCAACAGGAAACATTCACCGCAAAGAACGCAAAGACCGCAAAGCATAGGCGCATTTTTAATGACATATTAATGCTCCAATGAGCAGTTTCATATTCTACGTGAGTGTCCGTCACCTGCTGGAACGCATGCCTATCGCCCAGCCGCCCGCACTAAGGACGCCGTCTGCCCGCAGGGGGATACGGGTTTTGCCCGCACCTTCTGGGCGGCGTGCTTTGGGCGGCGGGGGTCTTGGAGCATAATTGCTATGGTATCTGAAAATTATAAATAGCATGCATTACAATATAAAATCATTATGAAACACTCCCAGAATCGCCTGATTCGCTCAACATCTGCTATATCAAAACCAAAGAAATCGGAGAGAGAATCTGAACTGCAAGCGATTAATCGAATTCTAGACCGAAGATATGAAATTTTAGTGGAGTTGGGATAGTCTATCTAAAATGATCTTTAACAAACTCCAGACATAGCAAAAATACTTGGTTATCAGGCTCTTTCAAGATGGTTACAGATCTTTCTTCATAAGTTCCATATTCATGTAATCTTCTGCTATAGAATTATATTTTTCAAATAATACGCCGCTGTCTCTAAGATTAGCATATTCTTTGGTGTAAGTTCGATCAATTTCTTAAGCTCACGAATCTTGATGGGGTAATCTTCACTTCCTGTGTACTCAATTCGATGGTCTTTTGAAGCACGTATTTTTATCTGCTCATTGATATCTAACAGATTTTCTAATGTGAGTAGGTTAACTGGCATAATTGAATAATGTTGTTATTATTAAAAGGAATGGTATATCAAAGTAACTATCTCCGCGCTAAATCACGATAGTTTTTTCTTATGCTAACCCCCCCCCCGAAGGGTAAACCTTTAAGTTGGGCGCACCGCATCTGAAAAATAGTGCGCAACGATGAGCGCATGCCTGTCGCCCAGCCGCCCGCACCTTCTGGGCGGTGTGCTTGGGGCGGCGCACGTTTTGGCACAAATAGATGGAAATGTTAAGCGCACATTACCAATATGAGTGAAAACAAGAAAATTCTCGAGCAAATTCGGATATGGACTTATCGGTGGAATTTTCGCTGGAATGTGACAACATATTTCAGTCTTTTATATATTTGGCTTGCATCAATGTTAATTTTTATAGTTACTTTTCTTGTTGTTTCAATCACATTACAGGGTTATGGTCAAGTTAATGTTGATATGTCCAGTATCAATTACAAGAGCGAAGTGCCAATTCCTATCTATATCATAGTAACAGGTCCCAATAGCAGGATTCAATAAAATCAGATATAATCTCTGATGTTACACTCTCCGCGCTTCGAAGGTGGAGATGAATTGATACCCCGAACTAAAACTTCCCCTTCCTCAATCTCTCCACTTCCTCTCCCCCCGGTACCCTCAACACAAAACATCCATGACAGGGCTTGACATAAGGCAGTATCACATCACCTGCATCAACAGCCAGAGGAATAGGCGGCAGCCCTACCAGATAATTATCAAATATCTTAAAACCAGGAGGCACATAATAGACCTCTTTGAAATTCTTCTTGATAAAATCCGCGCATTCCTTGAAACCGCTGCTGGGCAGCAGTATCTTATAATTCATTTCGTCAATGCAGCCCATGACTTCACCCCGTCAATTTGTGCCCGAAGGGGCGTGGGATTATGCACAGCCCTGGCTGCTATAATGATCGAACCAGCACTTTCCTCGATGAGCGGCTCAATATCTTTCCCGAAGATCACAGCCACGGTCTTTGCCTGGGAGAGCGATCTGACAGTAGCAAGATACGTTATCCCGCTGTCGCTGTGAATGAATACAAAACAAAGGTCAAAATCCATCTTTTTTTCTGCCAGGGCTCCGATGCACCTGTCAAGGTCCATCACCTTTTTGATATAGTGCTTTTCCGGGTCTGAGTTAAGAAGAAGGCTTATCGCAGCCTTATTCCCCGCTGATATAACCTCGAAGCCCTCGCCGTTCAATTTATTGGCAATATACAGCGCAGCCGCGGTCTGCACAGGCAGTTCCGGGCATCCCATCATGAGAAGTGCTTTCATACAGTATTCTTCTCCTTTGATCTTCTATAATATTCTATGCGCTGGTTAAGGACGCATCTGCCGCCGCGTACACCACCTATGGGATTTTTCGGAACACCCATGGAGTTCATGCACCGCGCCATCACAGCAGCGCCGCGAGCAAGTCCGTCGTCAACGAACACCACATGGTCTCCTGGAGAATCATAAAGCCCGAGTTTTTTGATTGCCTTTAATATCAGGTACGGCTTGCATCCAGTGATGGCTGCCCTACCTGTTAGACCGATGGATGTTTTTCCGGTAATAAGCTGGTTATCTTTTGCAAGATTAACCATCCGTTCGAGTATCATGGTAGAAACAAGATCAAGTGTAGCGAACATAGTCTTCAGACCGTGTTTGGAATATATCTCTTCGCCAATATCAGTTAGCTCAGGCATAAGACTTCCGTTCGTGCCAACATCGCACCCCAGGAGCGCAACGCCTATATCCCTTGCAGCAACCGGGTCAACGGGCACGCTTCCGTATCTGTCCCTGTTCTCTGGAACAAGCTCGATAGATATCCTTTCATGGATCTCCTTTGCGTATTTTTCTATCGTACCCCCTTTTGTCAGCCATATCAAGCGCTCTTGATTATTATTGAACAGGTCAAGCGCTGCACCATATCTTCTGTCCACAAGTCCTGTGCCTTTTATCACAGCATCGGGAATAGCTCCTGCAAAGCCGCACATGTTGGCGACGGTCCTTGCGTATGGAATATCCCCATTCGTGATGCGCCCCTTGAGCGTGGTTCCAAAATCCATGGAAAACACAGGGTTTCTGTAGTCGACCCCTGCCCATTTTGCGCCTTCCTTGATGCCAGCGGTCGAGAGTTCGCCCTCCATCTCGTTCGCCACTATCTCCACGCCCGTTGAACCCACGGGAGGAAGCACACCGCCCACTGCACCGGTAAATACGATCTTATCGATAAGAGTATGGTCCCTGAATTTCGCGGGGACATTATCTATTGACATGGCAGGCACCATCTTTTTTGGCGGGATGCCTGCAATAAGGCAGCCATCTGCAAGGGCTTTTATGAATTCCCCAACTTCATGGGGGGACGAGAATCCTGCCACGACCCCTGTTGACCTCACAGCAAAATCAAGGTCTGTCGTGATATCAAGGTTTACAGCCTCATGAGCTTCGATGAGTGTATCGCGAACGAGTTCAGCGATAGACTCCCTGGTCAGTGATACCCCGCTCAAAGTCGAGCCGAAAATCCTCTCGTTTGGTTTTGGCTTCCTCACATCCCGGGTCATCTTCACGGTCTTGTTTAAAAGTCGCGTCCGCCCGTCCTTCATGTTCGTTGCTGTCAGGATGCATTTGGTCGTGGTATTTCCTACCTCGATGGATGCCACGATAAAGAACTGGGTGACCACACCCATCCTTGGGTCCCCTTTTAGTTCGGCAGGGCGGATGATCTGGCTTTCCGTAATTCTTGGTTTTGTGCCGAACAGGCAGCCCAGCATAAAATCAACAGGATTTGTCATAGTTTATTCAACTTCCACTGTATGCGGCGCAGTACGCCTCTCAGGGTCTGTACTTCGCGCCCTGTCAGTTCAGCCCGTCCAAGTATCCGACGCAACATAAGCTTTGTCTTGTCTTCCTTGTGTTCCTTGTATTCAATATCATCGAGTACTTCATCAATGTGTTCGTATAATAGATCTATGTCAAAATGGTCAGCAAGATATGTATTTCCTCCGCTGATATCGCTCAGTTCATATAACACTACGGCGACAGCATGCGAGAGGTTCATGCTTGGATATTCAGGGCTTGTCGGGATATTCACAATCAAGTCGCACATCTCAAGCTCTTCGTTCTGTAGCCCATGATCCTCTCTCCCGAAAACAAGCGAGATAACTCCACCTCTGCCAGTGAGTTTTTCCTTGAGCTTTCTGGGAGACAGGGCAGGCAGTCTCATGTGTTTGTTATCTGTCTTACCCGGATTTCCGGTCATTCCAACAACTATATTTGAATCCCTGACTGCATCGCCAAGAGAGAATTCGATCTTTGCGTTCTCTATTATATCATATGCGTGGACAGCCATAACCTTCGCTTTCATATCGATATCGCATGGCGAAACAAGCACGAGTTCACAAAACCCAAAGTTCTTCATAACGCGGGCGACTGACCCCACATTACCGCTGTATAATGGTTCAACGAGGATGACGCGGAAGGAAAGTTGTGCCATAGTTTGTTTTAAACCCTTAGAATTATTAGTATGGTTTTGAGATTGAATTGCATTATGAACTCTTTAATGTTTTTCCTCTGTGTTTTTATTTCAGGAAAACATATAATCACTCATGCACACCAAAACTGAAGAGAGCTTCAGTCGGGAGCCTGTGGTCATTAAAACTGAAGCGTTCACCCGGAAATACGGAAAAATCTCAGCTGTGACTTTCATTAATAGCAATGGGTATAGGTGTTTTGAGTTTCAGGAGGATGTAGGGTGCTAAAGCTTTTTAACACGCTATCGCGAAAAAAAGAAGAGTTCAAACCTCTGAGCGATGTGGTAGGGATATACACATGCGGACCTTCAGTGTACCAGTACGCCCATATCGGGAATTTCAGGACGTTCGTATTCGAGGATGTGCTTGTTCGGTACCTGAGGTTCAGAGGATTCAGGGTAAAAAGGGTGATGAACCTTACTGACATCGAGGATAAAGCAATAGAGACAGCAATAAAAGTTGGAAAGACACTGCAAGAACTGACAGAATATTATTCAAAAATATTCTTTGAGGATATGGAGAAATTGAATTTACTCCCTGCGGATGTTTTTCCAAGAGCCACGGAGCATGTTCCTGAAATAATAGAAATAATTAAAAAAATGATGGCGAACGGTTACGCTTACAGGGGAAAAGATGGTTCAGTATATTATGAGGTCTCAAAATTCAAAAACTGGGGTGAACTCTCACGTCTTATGCTAAAACCCGGAAAAAAGAAAATAAAACGGGATGAATGGGGTGAGGATTCTGCCATATTATCGGATTTTGCGCTCTGGAAATCGTATGAGAAAGAGGATGGAGATGTCTTCTGGGAGACTGAACTGGGAAAAGGAAGACCTGGCTGGCATATAGAATGCTCTGCCATGTGTACAAAGCATCTTGGAACGCATTTTGATATCCATGTAGGAGGGGTGGACAATATATACCCGCACCATGAGAGCGTAATAGCGCAGAACTTTGGGGCATTTGGGGAGAATCCGTCAAAATACTGGCTTCATGCACGACATCTGATGATAGATGGCAGGAAGATGTCAAAATCCACAGGGAATTTCTTTACACTTCGCGACCTTCTGGAAAAGAAATACGAGCCGATGGCGATAAAGTACCTCTTGCTTTCAAAAAGCTATAGGATACGGCTGAATTTCTCGTTACAGGGAATTAAGGAGGCAGGGAAAAAATTGGAGAAGATACGAGGCGTCATTGACAAGTTGAAAGATGCAAATGGTATTGATGATGCGGAAAAGATATCACTGAAAGCCCTGAAAAAATTCCAGATGACGATGGATGATAACCTGGATACAGGGAAGGCATTAAAGGCAATGGAAGAACTTTCAGATGCGGTCAGCGTTATTGAGCCTGATAAAAGCTCATCCGAAAAGATCCTGAAAACATTTAGAGCCATGGACTCGATCCTCGGATTAAGATTTTTTTGAAAAAAAAATCTTTTCAAACCCTTCTGATCTGCATCTCGCGCTTTTTTGGTTGAAGCTGCATAAGAAGCGCCTTTAGTTTGGCGTCGTCGATCATCCCTGTCAGTCTTCCGCTTTGCGCAAGGGTGATCAATTGCGCTTCAACGCTTGCTACAAGCTCGGGCTTTGTCATCTTTAGAGTATTCAGGCGATCACGGGCTTCCGGAGTGAGTATCTGGCGCATGATGGCAGCTTTTTTTGTCTCAAACTCAGCACGCGCCTGCTCCTGCTGCGCTACCTGAGCTTGAGCACCGTATTGCTGCTGCTGCATCTGCTCAAGTTTGCGCCTTCTTATCTCTTCGATATCCTCAGCCATGTTCGTAATATCCCCGTATTAAAATACGGGGCCTCTCAATCTAGTACTTTGCCAGAGCAGGATTTGTCTTTACCAGCTCTATTTTAACCTCATTCGCTGCATTGTCCATGAATGACTGCCCCTGCGGCGATACTGACCTGCCAACTTTCTGGGCTTTGATAAACCCTGCCTTCTCAAGTTGCTGGAGCGCTTCCCTTGCTACAGAGCCGCTTCCTTTTGAGAAATGTGCAGGTCTTACTCCGTTCCTGTGCTTTCCACCATAGAAACTCCGCAACCTCGATATGCCGACCGGGCCGTCGATATACACGCGTCTTAAGATGGACGCGCATCTTACGAACCACCAGTCTGCGTTATCCGGGGAGAGTTCTTTATGTGCCCCTGTTTTGGCAAACCGCGACCATTCAGGGGGGTTAACCTTATTTTCATTCTTTAATTTCTGTGCCACGTTATTTATGAACATTTCTGCAGGCACGTCATATACTGTTGTCAATGTTGATCCTCCGTAAACCCCATATTTAAATACGGGGTTTCTTAGATGTAATGTAATTGATTCCCTGAATATGTCAGGGGACTTATCTAATTATCGGATAGTATTTACCCTTTTCGGCGAAATACCGCAGTATTACCCCTTACCTCAATAAGTTCTGAGCCTGTCATGTTAGCCAGTTTTTCAGCCAGCTCATTCTTATCCCCTTCGAAATAAGCAGATTTAAGGAATTTTACTTTAACGAGTTTCAATTTCTTCAACTGTGTTTTTAGCTCATCAACGACTGCCCCTGTACCGGATTTTCCTACCTGGAGGGCAGGTTCAAGAGCCGTAGCGCTTTTTCTATGTTCCTGTCTGTTCATTCGAGCAACTCTTTTAGGCTTAATGCCGCTTTATCAAGTTCAAGTAGTACCAATCCAAGCCCGGCGTCCTGACTCACGATAACGACCAGGAGCGCTTTACGCCCTGCTCCAACAGCTATCAGCCGCCCCTCTGAAGATTCCACAATGACCCTGTTGGGTACGCCTTTTCCAAGTTCAGTGGAGGCTGTCTCTGCCGCACCGAGCATTGTGGCTGACATTGCAGCGAAGGACTCAGCAAATCGTTCCTTCTGCATGCTGGATCTGATAAGAAGACCGTCGCGGCTTACCGCTGCGCAAGCTTCCACACCTCCTGCCCTCATAAGGTCGGTAAGTACTTTATCTATAAGTTCGATTGTATCGGTCATCAGAGACCTCCTGTGATCTTATCTATCAATACTTCAAATGCCTCAAAAATACCTTTTTTATCCTTTGCCACTACAGGGACAATAGGGACGTCCGGGGGAAGGTTGAACTGGATCCTTATCTCTTCCGGGGCTAAAGCACCGGCTAAATCCTGTTTATTGGCAATTATCACATACGGCAGCCCATATGATTTGGTAATCTCAAGCATCTGTTTTGCGCGGATAAAATCAGTGGGGTTCGTTGAATCCACTATCAGAAAGACACCCATAGACTCGCCGCTAATCAATTTTATTATCGGGTCGAACCGCTCCTGACCCGGTGTCCCAAAGATATCAGCACTGAAACCCTTATAATCAATATGCCCGTGGTCAAGAGCTATTGTCGTCCCCAGCCTGTCAACCGATATCGCTCTTGTGGAGAGCGCATGCACAAAGGTGGATTTTCCAGAGTCAAATGGTCCTGTGACAAGTATCTTTGGTATATACAGCCTTATTCCACCCGGGCGCAGTACCCTGAACAGCATGGATTTTTTTATTTCTTTTGTCCAGTCAGCCTTGAATATCCCGAAATATTGCCCGAAGATAACCCGCTCTGCTATCCCCCCGACAGATATGACGGCATTGAACATGTCCTCTTTTATGGCATTCAATGTTTCTTCTGAATATGGCCAGGCGGTGAAATTATAGACCAGCACATGGTCGTACAGCTTTGCTGTCTTATTCCATGTCCTGACCGCCTCTATAGTTTCTTTTTCTCCGCACAGATCTATGATCGTTGACAGGGAGCCGAAAACTATAGTGCTGGGTGGCAATTCCTTTAATGCGTTCATAATAATTTTACTGAACACTTCAATATTGTCAGGGTTTAAGACCACGTATTTTTCATTTGAAGGGGCGCCTATCAATGAATTATAAGCATCAACAAAAAAGAACTTGTCTTTAAACTGATTGATGTCCCAGCCAAATTCCCTGAACTGTCCCTTAATTATATCAGGTATAGTGCTTGAGACAACGAAGACACCCATCCCTCCTTTTTTGAGAGAGTGATAAATTGTCTGCAATCCAAATATCTCACCTTCAACGCCGGGCTGGATATAATAAACAAGACTCTTACCCTTAGGTATGCCCCCTCCCAAGAATTCATCCAGTTTGGGGATGCCAGTTTCGATCATGCTATTTTCTCCCGACTATCTTCACGTCAGCTCCTTCGATCTCATATTCAAACCATGGTGTAGGTTTAGGGGAAAGCCCGACAGCTCTAATAAAGTTCTTATCATTTTCAGATTTTATCTCTATCATGCCATCAAATAGCTGTTTCAAGGTCGAAATTGCCTGCTCATCATGCATGCCGCTCTCAAGCACATAGATTCCCAGAGAACCGGCAGCTTTGATTCGTCCAGTAAAAACATGCAGGAACCTGAAAACGGTCTGGATATTCGAATACATCAGGATCGTTGATAATGAATTGATATGAAGCTGGGTTTTCCTGATATTCTTCTTCATAAAATATTCTTCAAAGAACTGGCTTATCTTTACACCAATTCCAGTCAGATCCACAGGACTGCTTGCTATTTTGATATTTTCATTCTCGACTGAAGCACCGCCAAGAGTTTTTGTGACGCAATCAACTATACCCACCCTGGCTAGAGGAAGGACTAGTTTTTGGTCCTTGAACCATTCGAGGATATGGGTCGCAGATTCGCGAGTTGATACCGTTATAACTGCATTTTCATTTTTTGTAGCCCCGTAATACATTATTGAATAAAGGATAATTTCTTTTCCACACATTGGCGGGCCGATAAGCATGATATTAGAGCCTTTTTTTATCCCCCCAATAACGCTATCTAATTCTTTTATACCAAGTGTATAATCACTCATAATCTTTCCTAAGTTAACTGATAATACTATTTAAATTTTAGTATATATAATCTCGCTTTTTTGTAATTCACAAGCCTGCACGATTTGCATATCCTGTCAAGATCTGCTTTTTCACTACCGAAAGGCCGGATGAGCATGTCAGACCCCACTTCTTTTGCTATCTTTGCCATTGCTTCCTGGATGTCTATCGGGGGTCTGATCGAATATATGAGCGTAGCGTTTTTGAATATCCCCATGTCAGGATCGAATATGTCATCCCTGCAAAACCTGATCCCTTCATATTCCTGCTCGTTTATGTCAGTAACGACCACATCTAACCTGTCCTTTAATGCAAGTGCGACATGAGGCATGCTTCCCACCCCCACTTCAACCACTTTATTCCTGTAGTTTTTTAAAATATAGTCCGCAATATCCTCATAATCCAAGATCATTGCGGATAACATATCGTCTGTGTTTAAGAATATATCGAAAAATTTAATATTGACGTCGCTCACCTTGAGAGAAATAAATAGAGATGTGATCGCGATTGTTCGACAAGTATGCAGCTTCATTTTACAAAAACTGGATAATAGCTAAACGAAATTTTTTTACGGTTTTTGAGGTGATATTCTGGCCTTTTATCAGTCTTATGTCGATTGGACTGATGACAGGTTTCTTATCGATGGAACAGGATAAGGTATCGTTCATACTGATAGGAGCAATAGCCTTCAGCATTGTTCAGGTATGCCAGATCGATATTGCCTACGTAATGCTTTTCGATATGTGGAGCAAGAGCGTCAAACATACCTTCATTGCACCGGTCAGAGGTATACATCTTGTAGTGGGGTCACTACTGTTCGGTATGTTGCGAAGCGGTCTTGTTTTTGCCATCCTTGTCGTGATAAGCTTCTATGCTTTCGACTTTAATTTTCTTGCCGCGGGTGCGATACCTGTATTTGTATTTATGGCCGGGCTTTTCCTGACCTCAGCATCAATAGGTATACTGGTCTGTATCTCTATCCTGACGTTCGGGCAGCGCGCTGAGGTGGCAGCATGGACTATCACGGGCATTATGATGTTCGTGTGCGGGATCTACTATCCTGTGTCTGTGCTACCGGAAGGCGTGCAGATGATCGCGCGTGTCATACCGCTCACATACTTCCTTGAATATATGCGCTCTTTCTACGGCTCTGGCACAGCAAATGTTTTACTCGGGTTCGGACTTGCGGTATTTTATTTTGCGGCAGGGATCTTTGCTCTTGACCGGGCTATTATCGGCGCAAGGCGGTCGGGCATACTGCTGCGGCTTTCTGAATGAGTCTATCTGAGAAAAAATAAGATCTATCCCTTTGCCACACCCATAGGCATCAGTTTCACAACTTTTCGCGCGATCCCCAGTTGATGCACCACATCCACCACATCCTCGCTTGATTTGTACACTGCAGGAGCTTCCTCAGCGATTACCGAAGGCTGGAAAGCTTTCACAGATATCCCCCTTGCTGCAAGCTCTTTCTGGATGACCTCACCGCGGAAAGCCTTTAGTGCAGCTGACCTGCTTGATACTCGCCCTGCACCATGGCATGCACTCCCGAAAGTAAGTTCCATTGCTCTATCTGTACCATGCAGCACAAAGGACGGCGTACCCATGCTCCCTGGGATTAGCACTGGCTGACCTACGTTCCTATAAACTGAAGGCACATCCTTGTGCCCTGGCGGGAAGGCGCGGGTTGCGCCTTTCCTGTGCATGTACACCATCTTTTTTTCTCCATCAATAGTATGCTCTTCAAGTTTTGCCACATTATGAGCAACATCGTATATCAGAGCCATGCCGAGGTCGTCCATATCTCGCCCGAAAAATCGAGAGAATGCTTCCCTAACCCAGTGCGTGATGACCTGCCTGTTCGCCCATGCGTAATTTGCGCCCGCAGCCATTGCTTTAAAATAGTTCTGCCCTTCTGTTGATTCAGCAGGCGCACACGCCAGTTGCCTGTCAGGGAGCACGATACCATACTTATGCGTCGCACGTTCGAGTATCTTCAGGTAGTCGTCGCATATCTGGTGACCTGC
>JBDROC010000064.1:0-18829 GCA_043810475.1 Methanobacteriota archaeon
TCTCCATTGATCTTTATCTCTCTTCCATCACCGCCTCTTAACCCATCTGCAACAATAAAGGGAGCATTCATGCTTGCATGAGTAAAACCATTCATAGCTGCACCCTGGATGAGTTCTGCGGCATTGAGTTTCATGCCTTTGTATAAGGTCGTTGTGTCTGTTACAAAAGGTATGCCGCCTTCTTTTATTACAAGGTCAACAACTGTTCTTACAATAACCGGTCTTACGTGTGTTGTATTGCCATATTCACCTGGATGAATTTTTATGGCTACAATATCTCCTTCATTTACAGGTGAAATATCAGGAAAGATCTTTTTTATCTGCTCTGGCTGGTTTTCTTGCGGTTGAGTAATTCTGGCATCTTTGAAAATTACAGTCATATCGGAGATAAAAAAAGATGGAAACCTATTCCTTTCCGAAGAAGCTTCTCATCATTGGATGCATTTCCATCATCTGCTGGCTTGCGATATCCTCGTACAGCCTGTACATGATACTCACCGTAAGCAGTAATCCAGTCCCGCCTGCCCCTCCGATCGTACCCATAAGGCTTGCGACAAGCGTGAGAAAACCAATGAAGGCGCCGCCGATGATCGTTACCTTGGGGATATACCGTTGCATGACCTTTTCAAGCGTCCCGCTGCTTCGCCGATATCCAGGTATCTGCATACCCGATTTCTGTATCTTCTCAGCAACGTTCTTTGCGCCCATGCCTGTCGTCTCGATCCAGAAGAGAGCAAATATGATGCCCCCTCCTATCAGCATGAAAGCGTCTGTAAGCACATGAAGCACTATCTGCCAGATAGCAGGCGCCGCTGCTCCAACGCTTGTGAATTGTGATGCAACAAGAGATGGTATCCAGTCACTGGGACTGTTGATAGGAGCGAGATAATACATCGGTCCGCTAACAGGGATTCCCTGTTTGTATTCTCCAAATATTGTGATGCCTTTGCTTGAAAGGATAAGCCCTATCATCTGGATATTTGCCTGAAGCGCCCTCACAAGGATCATGGGCAGAACGCTTGCATAGATAAGCTTAACAGGGAATCGTCCGCGTGCGCCCCGCACCGCAGCATGAGCCAAAGGTATTTCGATGCGTGTGCTTTCCACAAACACCACCATGAGATAGATGACAACGGTGCTGACAAGAGCCAGAATGCCGCCCTGGACGAGCAGATACTGCATACCTTCTAGTCTCATGAAATAATCTAGACCTGATATGGGTGACGATGGTCCCGCAAGATATATCCATTTAGGGATAAGCCCTATCGGAAGTCCGGTTTCGTCGGGTTTCCAGTTGAAGATACCTGTAACTATCTGCTGGGACACACCTGCAATAATGAACAATCCCACGCCTGAACCTATACCCCATTTAGAGACGATCTCATCCATATAAAGGATAAGTATGCCTCCGATGCATATCTGGATGAACAGCAATATTGTGATGTAACTTGTAGGGACGCCGAGCGTAGCAGCAAGCCCCGCATCGGGTATCATGTAACCGCCGAGGATCTGCGGCAGCGCCTCAAGCACAATCATCACAAATACAAGAAGTTTCTGAAGCCCCTGGAAAATAGCCTGCTGATGCGGATCGCTCAAATCCATTTTAATTACGCCTGCCCCCACAAGTAACTGCAGTACGATCGATGCAGTAACTATCGGACCTATACCCAGCACCATAAGCGAACCCGATGCGCCGGCAAAGAACGCCCGGTAAAGTTCGAAAAGGTCTATCGAGTTCTTATCAAGCCCGAACAAAGGTATGTTCGCCAGAGTAAAATACAGCACAAGGATACCAAGCGTCCATCCAAGTTTCTTCTTGAAATGTACATGACCTTCAGGGCGTTTTACCGCTGGCAATCGGTTCAATAGGGGTGCAAGACTTTCAAAAGCCATATTCTTTACTCAGTAGTCGTCTTTTCAGTCGTCTTTTCAGATAACACTATCGCATTTCCTTTAGCTTCCTCTATTTTTTGTTTGGCAACAGAAGAAAACTCGGACGCGGTAATAAAAAGGGACTTTGAAACTTTTCCGCTTCCAAGCACTTTCTCAATGCCAAGTTTTTCCAGATTTATATGGAACGCCTCCCCTTTTTTTTCAGCCATCTTATCAGCCACAAGCTGTTCAATAGCCTCATCAAGTTCTCCGATGTTGACAATGACTTTATCGTTGGCTGAACACAGCGGTCTCTTGAAGCCGTGCTTTCCAAAGCTCAAACCTCGCTGCATCGACCTTACGAAATGATGCTTGCATGTTCCTGCATTCCCGCGTCCTCCGCGGCTTCCTCCGCCGCGTCTATTCTTGTGCGTGCCGCCGCCGAACGATCTCTTTCCACGGAATTTCTTTGTTTTTTCCTTGCTCATGATTATTACCTCATCTTATTGATCAGGAAATTTATTTCAGCCCCATGGAATCCCAGGGACCCTCCTTCGAGGGTATTTCTCTTAGTACCCCTGAGCCCTTTTCTTGCTGGATGCAGCCTGAAAACCGGTTTAAGTTTCGGAACATCCTGGATCGAAGCTTCCCCTTCGCATATTGCTTTTGCCAGTTCATCGAACGATTTGAATTTTGTGTTCTTGCTCAGGTATTCTTCTGTGAGAGCTTTCCTGCCCTCCAATTTTCCCCTGTTCTTCAATATCAATGCGAGGGTTTCCGGATTTATGTTGCCCCATGCGATATAATCTTTGGCTTTGCGTATCATGCCCTGATAATTGTCTGTTTCAGGGACCAGTACACAGTGGTTGATCCTGTCGAGGTTCAGCATTTGAAGAGTATCCCTGATATCCTGCCTTGTCTTCACTCCTCCCCTGAGTCTTACTATAGCGTACATTTATTTCACCTTCATGGTAGTGGTTCTTATGAGTGCATCATAGGTCGCCCTTGCATAGTTAAGGGTTGTCCTTGTTTCACCGGTCGCCCGCGCCCAGACATCTTTTATTCCTGCCATTTCAAGCACTTTCCTGGCAGTTCCGCCTGAAGCAAGACCAAGCCCGCGAGGCGCTGGTTTAAGTTCAACTGTCACGCTTCCGACCTTGCCCTTTACTGTGAATGGCACAGTATGTCCGAGACCGCAGCCGCATTCCCATGAACCGCATCCTCTCTTGATACCTTTGATATTCATTTTTGCTGTATCTATCGCCTTTCTGATAGCGATACCTACCTGAACATCCTTGCCTTCTCCGATCCCGATAAAGCCATCGCCGTTGCCGACTATTACAGTGGCTCTGAATTTCACTCTTCTTCCAGAGTCGGTCATTCTCTGCACCATGTTAATATCAAGGACTTCATCTCTTATTTCCGGTATCAGTGCATCCACGATCTTAGACTCCCTGATCGGAAGTCCGGATTCAAGAGCTTCACTCATGGTCGTAACCTGCCCTTCTTTGACAAGTTTACCGAGCCTTGTCTGAGGTGCCCATTCTACTTGTTGTTCCTGGAATTCTCTATCTCTCATATTGTTCACCTGAATTCGCTCTGAATCTTCTGCTTCGCAGATTCAAATTGCGCTGATATGTTTGTTTGTCTGAATTTGTCAATGCTTTTTCCATTGATCCTTTCAACACTTGGGAATATCTCTGGATCATGAGGGACCTCAAGACCTGAATCCACCGCTCCTTTCAGGGCGGCAAATATCCGTCCACCTTTTGTCGCGTGGCTCAATCCCAGATCCAGTATAGCCTGTTCATGTCCATTTTTCTTCGCCCGGTAACCAAGCAATAATCCTGCAAGGTATGCAGATGGTAGGTTCCCTGTCCCGCCGGTATAACCATATTTCTTCAATTCAACGGTATTTGCGGAAACCAGGGTAGCATCACCATCTTTGGCAGGTATTACCAGCTGTATATTAGTATTTTTCAGGTTTTTTCTCACCACAAGTCTGGGTTTTCTGGAAATGATCAGTTGCTTTCTTGCCCTGTAATCCGTTTTTCCGGCTCTTACTCTTCTGAACTGTACCTTGTATCTTGGTCCTGTCGCCATGATTATACACCTTTTCCTTTCGTTTGTTCAATGTGAGATTTAAGGTGCGCTCTGCTCCTGTATTCCCCACCTTTGGCTTTAGCATACAATTTCCTGTACGTTGAAACATCAATGGTCTTATTTTCGCGAAGTTCGCTGAGCAAACTGCGAAGCGCCCGGATCTTCTTCATCCACATTTCCTTTTTAGGCCTTCGGGCACCTTTTGCACCGCTTCTTGAGCCGTGCCCTTTCCTGTGACCGTATGCACGTGTCTCATGTGCCTTACGCACACGTCCGCGGCTTATTCCTTTGATGGCCCTTTTGCCAACTTTTCCTTCTTCGATCAACTTTCGAATATCCTCGCGCGTCAGAGCATCAGCAATATCTTTTGAAGATTCTGGGTTCATCCAGACCCTGTTAACTCCAATATCCATTACTTCTGCTGCCAAACGTCTCTGGTTTGCAAGATCTGTCATGTTACTGTTCCCTCCTTGTGGGGTTCAAAATCTTAAATCCAAGCTCTATTGCTTTTTTCTCGATTATTTCGCGCTTTCTTCCACCCACAGTATGGGCTATCATGACTGCCTGCTTTTCAGCCTTCATGGAATCAAGATCGCTCGGTGTCCTCACAACGATCTCTTCAAACCCTGAAGGATGAAGTCCTTTCACAAGCGCCGGGCTGCCGAAACCTCTTTCAACCCTGGGACATTTTCCTTTAACGTGGTACCTTGACTTATTGTGTATACCGTCAGGTTTGCGCCAGTAATCCTTAAGTTTCTTTTTCTTATGGGAATCTGTCTGCAGGAAGTGTGGCTTCTTGCTTTTCTGTTTCTTTCTGACATCGAGAAGTCTCTTTGTCTCATCATCAAGAATAATGAATATCTCTGGAGCTTCAATGACCTGTGCAGTTTTCTCCTCTACTTCTGGCTCCGCCTCGCCTGCTGATTTCTTGATCTTGCCTGCAAGTTTATCTCCAATTCCCTTGATATCAGCGATCTCTTTTTCATCTGCTTTCTGGATCGATTCTATTGTTTCATACCCTGCTTCGTAGAGTATTTTTGCCTTGGCTTTTCCAATCCCGTCAAGGGTCGTGAGCTGTTTTATTGCATCTTCTTCCATGTTTTCACCGCCCCTGTTCTACAAGGTAAACTCCGTCCTGGAACACCCTGGGGTCGAATCTCTTGATCTTTGTAGCCAAATGGATATTTGCTGCAGTCTGCCCGACATCTTCTTTATTGATGCCTGTAATGATCACCTGATCACCTTTTATCGTGACCTTTGAGTCGCCTTTTATGCTGGCTTTTCTTGACTTCTTTTCACCAAGGAAATTATTGATCATTACCTTATTTCCCTCGGTCTTCAACTGGATAGGGAAGTGGGAATATACCACTTTCATCGTATATTCATATCCTTTTGTTACTCCAACGATCATATTCTTCAAATGTGACTCGAAAGTTCCAAGCATTGCCAGTTGTTCTCTTCTTGGAATATCTGTATCTATGACTAATTTGGAATCTTCTTTCTTGATCGTGATCCCCGGATACCATATATCTCTCTGGATCTGCCCGAGCGGACCGTTGATCATTACTTTGATGTTTTCAATAGTAATGTTCACGCCCTCCGGGATTATGACTGTTCTATTAGTTTCCATAACCATCACCTAATAAACATAAGCAAGTAACTGCCCACCGATGCCGTTCTCTCTGGCTTCGGAATGGGTTATTACTCCTTCCGGTGTGGTCAGGATGATCGCACCGAAGCCTCGTGCTGGCAGGAATCTCTTTTCCCATTTCTCGAATTCAAATTTCCCGATAGCGTGTCGCGGTCTGATCACTCCACACTTATTTATTTTTCCTTTAAGCTGTACCTTAAAAATGCCGGATTTTCCATCGTCGATCAATTCGAATTCGCCGATGTATCCATTATCCTTCAGGACTTTCAGCACGCTTCCAATAAGTTTGGAAGCAGGGCTGATAGTACAATCAGGTTTGCCTGTATCTTCAGCATTTTTTATTATTGATAATGCATTTGCAAGTGGATCCATTAACATCAAAATCACCTATGTATATTTCTCAAAGCCCATGCTATATGCAATTTCACGGAAACACTGCCTGCAGAGGTATATGTCGTACTTTCGAACAAGTCCTTGTTTTCTGCTGCATCGTTTGCATACATTAGCTCCTGCTCCGAATTTTTTCTTACTTCGTTCCATCTAAACTGCCTCCGCACCATATTTTTCTTTGACAAATGACATGGCATCTTCTTTGGTCAATCTATGAGTCTGTGGTATCTTATGAAATTCGATCTTTCGTTTGCTAATCCTGAACCCTGCCCTTTTCAACGCCACGTTGACATCCATCCCGAAGATACCTATTGAAGGGTCGTATTTCATTCCTGGAAAATCTGTATGTTCCTCGATCCCGAATGAAAAATTACCGTTAGTATCGAACTGGGATTCATTGAGCTTACTCTCGATGATCTTTAAAGCCGTCTTAAAGAAATCGTTTGCCTTATTTCCCCGCAGCGTAACCTTACAGCCAATGGGTTCTTTTTTCTTTATCGAGAATGTTGGGATGGTCTTTTTTGCCATCGCCCTGACTGGCTTCTGTTTCGTGATCGTCTGGAGCAATTTTTCTGCGGTCGTCAACCGCTCACCGCTTTCTCCAGTTCCGATATGAACTGTTATCTTATCAATGGAAAGTGCTCTCATTGGATTCATTTAAACCACCTTGATCTCAGGGGATGTTTCGCCTATCACATATACATATTTTTCAATGGTCTCGAAATCGGTTCCGTTGGACAACACTACCATGTTCGTCCCTGACCCGTGTACTTTGCGTATCTGCTTTATCTTTCCTATCTCTCCGGAATGTTCGCCTCCTATAACGAGGGCGAGATTTCCAGGTTTATAGGGTATATGTTTTATGATCTTCCGGTCAGGTATCGACAGCATAACTGTATCAAATGTCTTATATTCATTTGATGCAAGAACATTGCTTCCATCATGTAGATTCAGCTGTATAGCTCCTTTTTTCACAATGGTCTTATTATTTATCCTGCATAGTTTGGCTACACCGGGTTCTTCTTTGTAAAGTTTGAACCTGTTATTTGCATCAAGCAGGACGCGGTAATATTCATTAACCGTTGGAAGCGAGATTATATCGAAAAGTCCTGTGATATATTTATAATCTTTCCGGGGTATGCCGTCGACCAGTATATTCCCTTCAGTGATTATTGCCCTGGCTTCCCGGCTGTTAGTTGCAATTTTAAGCATGTCTCTTACAACAATGAGTAATGGAATGCCTGTGTGCATGGAATGGCTCCCGGCGTTCGCGCCGACAACCCATGCATGTGTCTTTTTTTCTATCGGCCATGATACTGGGGCCGCCACTCTTCTATGATGTCTGCCCATTTAATCACCCAAGCGTCTTTTATCTTTAAGTTCTAATTTCGTAATCATTACATTCGAGGGATGGATAGGTCTTGGTACCTCGGTACCATCTGATTTAGTCACAGTAACGCCGTCAACTGTAATGGTAAATTTATCAAGGTTAACGCCTGCTACTTTACCTTCTGTGTCCCTGTAGTCGCCCCGCAATATTTTTACGGTATCGCCCATCCTGACTGGAATCGATTTTATCTTGTGTTTTACTTTAAGCTCTTCGCTGAGCATTGCTCCAAGTAATTTATTCCTTAAGTGGAGCGGTGCCTGATATCTAGATTTTCTTTGTTTTCTTGGCTGTGATGATGTCATAATTATCCACCTAAACAATAATCGAAGCTGCCGAAGCTATCTTTGAATACCTCTCAGCCGCTTCCCTGGCTACCGGTCCTTTTATTTCTGTTCCTTTTGGCACGCCTTCTTCATCCACGATCACGCAGGCGTTATCTTCGAATGATACCCGAAGCCCATCAGGTCTCCTGAATTCCTTTTTCTGGCGTATCACAACTGCCCTGAACATTTGTTTTCTCATTTCAGGGGTTCCTTTCTTGACGCTTACGATAAAGGTATCTCCAATGCCGCCGCGCGGGAGTCTGTTTTTCACGCCTCGATATTTCAATACAGAAATAACTTCAACGATCCGCGCTCCTGTATTATCTGCGCATTCCATTCGCGTGGCATTGTTAATAGATCGCGGGATCTTTGCTTTCATTCCTTTCATTTTGCCACCTCAATTACAACATATGATTTTGTCTTGGAGAGGGGTCTGCATTCCGCGATCGTTACATTATCGCCCGCCTTTGCGTTTATGCATGGAGGATTATGAGCATGTACCCTGGTCTTTCTTTTTTCGTATCTCTCATACTTTGCATTCTTTTTAACAAATGCTCTCTGCACGACTACTGTACTGTTCATTTTATCACTGATCACGACTCCGCGAAGTACCTGACCTCTGACAGGCAGCACTCCATGGAACGGACATTTCGGATCGGTGCAGTCTTTTGTTGGTGGTTGAACATCCAGCCCGATATCACTTGTCATTATTAATACCTCTTTTATTTCCTGAATTTCTTTCTGAATTTTGTCTGTATTCTATTTTCGGGTTGCGAGAGCAATAATCTTCCATCAACCTTTATGTTTGACGGTAAGTAACGTTTATCGTCATTCGTTTGATGTGAAGATGAGATCGTAAATATGAAGGATGAACTGGATTTAGGAATCATTTTCTCCAGGCCATCTGTTTCTACTTTAAACATGTTCTTTGTTTCATCGATTATTCGTCCCTCTATTCCATTGAGGGAACTGTTCGTACTGTCCACTACTCTGATATCAAGACCAATTAGTTCATGGTGAATGATATTGTGTGGTACAAGTTTCATTATTTTTTAAGCTCCTTTTGTATTGTTTTTATCCGTGCGATCGTTCTTCTGATCTCTCTTATCCTACCAGGACTTTCAGGGGCGCCTCCTGCCGAAGCAATGGCGCGTTCCCTTATAAGTTCCATTTTGAGCTTGTCCAGTTCTTCTGACTGTTCAGTAGCATTCATTTTCCTGATTTCTTCACCTCGAAGTATTGCCATCAGTTCTCCTCCGTCTTATGCATGCGGGAAGCCGGATGCCAATATTCATATCCGGCATGCTTGTGTTCCTTGACATCACCGTGCATTCTTTCTTCGAAATTACCTTCAGGCATTGCATGTTCTGCATTTTGTTCTGGGGGTGTTCCAGCCTGTTGTTTTATTACTTCCTCTGTTCCTGATATAACTGGATTTTTGGATTTCGGCTCCTTTGTCAATACCGGGGCTTGAGGTTTTACATCCACGGGGGGCTTTACAAGTTCTGCGATGCCTGGTTGTTTCGAAACTTCAGCCTGTGGTTCTGCTCCCTTTACTGTCATGAACCTGCCGGGAAGTGTGACCGAGGGTGGGACTATCCGCACACGGCATCCTATTATACCAAGTTTTTTGATAGCGATGGCAAATCCCTTATCGACAAGTTCCATTGCAGGATTGCCTGCATGGAGCATATTGCCTGCAACGAATTTCTCAGTTCTTTTTCTCGGACCTGTCAGTTTCCCTGCGATATCGATCTCGCATCCATGGGCTCCTGATTCCATTATTCTCCTGAGCATATTATGACCTGCCTTCCTGAAGTAAAGTCCACGTTCGATGGCACCCGCAAGCCGCGATGCCATCATTTGTGCGTTAAGTTCAGGGACCCTGACTTCCTGCACATCTATCTGCGGATTATCTATACGGAAAATAGCTTCGAGGTCATGGGTAAGCTTGTGTATGGTTTTGCCGCCTTTTCCAATGATCATACCGGGTTTTTCGGCATATATCGTGACCTGGGTCCCCATAGGGGTCCGGTTGATGTTCATTCCGCCGTATCCGGCGCGTTCCAGCTGCTTGCCGAAATATTCAGCAATTTGGGCTCTGTCAAGACCGCTTTTTACGAATTTGCGTTCAACTCCCATTATTGCGCCTCCAGTATCATTTCAACACTGACGGTTTCATGGTTCTTGGGTGTCGCCCTGCCCTGGGCCTTTGGCATTGATCCTCTGAAGGTATGCCCTTTCTTTGTATTAACGAGCTTTATCCTCAGGTTGTCAGAATCAAAACCCTTATATCTTGCATTGCTCTGCGCATTCAGTAATACCTTGAGGAATTCCTTAGCGGCTTTCTGCGGGTACCTGCCGGTGCACATCCCTCTCTTGTGAGGGACGTCCTTGACATATCTCTTATAGGGAACTGCCTGTTTCAGCAAAACTACATTTTCCAGGAAACCTCTGGCAATATTAACCTTCATTCCTTTTATTGCGGATGAAATCTCATGCGCGTGCTTTCTTGAGATATGAAGTTCCTTACCTATCGCTTTTGAGGTCTTTTCAGGGTTGGATTCGATTGAATAATTTAATTTCATGTACATCACTTCAATGGAATGAACTTGCTTGATCTTGTAGCCCCTATACCTGCCGCACCGTGTGAAACTTTCCTGCGCGTAAGGACGAACTCTCCAAAATAATGACCGACCATTTCGGGCATGATCTCAATTGGAGTGAATTCCTTGCCGCTATGTATTGCGATCTTCATGCCGATCATCTCGGGAAGAACGATCATATCACGCAGATGCGTTCTGATATTCGGGTCTTTTATCTTGACCTTATGCATTAACTTCTTGTGCTCTTCTGAAAATCCGCGCTGTATCGTCCTTCGCTGTCTCGATGGTACAAGCAGTGCGAACTCTTCCAGGCTTAACTTCCGCAGATCATCCAGGGATTTCCCACGGTATGTGAATTCGCCTTTTCTTTTTGGTAATTTTGATAATATTTTCTTTGCCATGGATCACTCACTTCCTTCCTGTGCGCCTTGCTGCGATAGACCCGACCTTTCTGCCAGGGGGTGTGCCGCGCGCAACGGTCTTTGGCCTGCCGCAATGCTGCTGGCCGCCGCCACCGAACGGATGGTCAACCACGTTCATTGCCACGCCTCTTGATGTAGGCCATTTGGTGGCTCGTACCTTCATCCTGTGGAATTTTTTGCCTGCTTTACAGAAAGGCTTCTCTGTTCGTCCGCCTCCTGCCACAACGCCAATTACAGCTCTGCATTTCGGGTTGAGCCGTTTCATCTTGCCGCTGGGCAACTGTACAACAGTCTTTCCCACATCATGCGCTATGAGTATCCCGTACATGCCTGAAGCCCTTGCGAATTTTCCGCCGTCTCCCGGCTGTGATTCTATGTTGCATACAGGTAATCCTTCAGGTATCTCAGATAACGTCAGAGTGTTTCCAGGCTCAACTGGCACTGATATCCCGCACTGGATGGTCTGGTCGGTGTTTACTCCTTCCGGCACCAGCATCAGTCTCTCTTCTCCATTGCTGAAAGATATCCTTGCAATAGGAGCTGACCGCGCTGTATCATGGATGATCTCAAGTATCTTTCCAGTAACTGTACCTTCGCTGATCTTAAGATGCTCAAGGTTCGCTTTGAATTTATGAGAAGGCGCCTTGTATGTCGGAGAACCTTTTCCCCTGCTTTGAGCTCTAATTCTATGTCCCATATTATCACCTAAAACAGTCCTAACCTGGAGGCTAATTCAGTTGCAGTGTTCGGATCTTCGAATACCACAATGGCTTTTTTCTTTCCTTTTGTGGTCATCATCGTGTTAACGCTGTGTACCTTTACTTTAAAGAGAGCCTCGATCTCTTTTTTCACTTTGGTCTTGGTATCATCTACACCAACGATGAACTGGAGCAGATTGTTCTGCTCTGCCAGCATCGTGGCTTTTTCTGTAACATGCGGATGTATTATCATTTATTTGCCTCCTCGAGCTTTGCTATTGCAGCCTCGGTGTAGATGGTCAGGCGTCCAGGAAATGTTCCAGGAGCCAGCAGTTCGGCATTGAGCTGGTCGTGGGTTATGACATCCACACCTGAAAGATTTCGCGCTGCTCTGAAAAGTCCCTTATCCTCATCCGTGACTATCAGAATGCTCTTTGAGCGCTTGTATTTTCTTCCTCTTCGCTTGCCTTTGCCTGCCCTTATCGTCTTAACTTTTGCTCTCTCTATATCGTCCCATACCTGGACTGCTTCCATGAAGGATTTGATATCCTTTGTTTTTGTTAACGCGGAAAGTTCATCAACTGCTATTATCGGTAAGTTTGCCTGGAACCTGTGTCCCCGTTTTTTTACGAGTTCAGCATTTCCGGTCGCTGCGATCGCTGATCTGATAGCTTTTGCACGTTCTTTATCGTTGATCTTTTCAGTCCTGTCAGCTTCAGGTTTTGGCGGATGGGCCTGCCTTCCTTTTACAGCCTGAGGTATCCTTGCTGCTTTGCTGCTGTTTCGCAGTCTCGCAACTCTTGATACGCCCCTTCCCGGACCCCAGCCTTCGGCTGATGTCCTCAAGCCCGCATACATATGCGGACCGTATGGTTGCTGGCGGTTAGCCTGGGAAGCCAGTACTGCCTTCTTGATAAGGTCAGGACGAAGCGGCTCATCAAAGAGCCCGGAATTGATCTTTTTTGCGGATTTTCCTGATAGATCTATTATATTTATTTCCATTGGATTCACCCCTGCTTGGATTCAAGGCTCACTTGAGTGAGTTCAGGAACCGGTAGTGTCTTTTTCAGTCTGATTGCAGGTCGCATTCGCACCAGTCTCTTTGCAGGACCGGGCACGCTTCCCTTGATAATTATATAATCATTCCTTATTATACCGTAGTTCAGGATGCCGCCATCGGGTGTGACGGTTTTGCCGTCTTTTCCTATCTGCATGATCCTCTTGTTGAACTCAGTCCTCTGGTGATATCCTGTCTGCCCCATCTGAGGGACTCTCCAGCTTACGTGTGATGGGTGCCAGGGACCCAGCGTTCCTACTTCTCGAACGCTGCCTGCTCTTGAATGTTTGGATTTCTGCAGTTGTATTCCCCAGCGTTTTACAGGACCCTGAGTGCCTTTGCCTGTTGTTATCGCCAGGACATCTATTATATCTCCGTTAGCGAATACGTCACTGATATTTATGGATTTTCCCAGAAGTGTCCTGGCATATTCGAACCGTGCTTTTAATTCTGTGCCACCGATGTTATTTTCCATGATCTCTGGTTTTTTCTTGGGGATGCCTGTTACCTTTTCTGGAAGAGTGTACATGACCACTCTGAGGTCTTTTGCGATCCCGTCTTTGATGAGCTGATCGATCCTGGCAAGTGCTGCCGGAAGGTCGTGTTTCTTTGGAACTGTCATGGCACGGTTGAGCTCTTTATCCAATTCGGTTGTCCAGGCTTCAGCGATGGCATTTGCTCCATACGTTGTGTTTTTATAGACACGTATTGCAGCTACCTTCATCGGAGGGGCCTCAAGGATTGTCACGGGAACAGAGATCTCCATACCTGAAGTCAGACTGTTTGGAACATCATCAGTCATTATTACATGCGTCATACCAGCTTTGTAACCTGCAAAACCCATGAGCTTCGCCTCTTTCTTCATTGGCCATGCTCTCACACGCGGGATTTCGCTTCGGGCTCTTACACGCGGGCTGTACGCAATTGAACCGCGTCTTGGTCTGTGTGGATGCGACATTTTATATCTCCTTTATAGACCCCGGAATTCCGGGGTTTTGAAAATACTGATACGAGCTTATTTTACAAGTTACAGGCATGCAGCCTGCATATATGGTCATCACAATAGAGTTTGACTTAATGCTTTTCCGGGCATACGTTTCCGCATTGGCCCTGCACTTCATCAAATCCGACATTGATCGACTTCAACTTGCGTTATATTAACGCTTCGTACTTTTTTTGCTCCTAATGAGGATGAAGTATATAAATGCTTTGTGTACCATAATCTTTATATCCAATAATGGTTATGTATAGTTTTGTCAAAACTCAAAAATAAAGGGAGGAAATATGACGACAAGCCTGAATTTCTTTAAACAATACCACAGCACCGTGATAAAAGCGCTGGGAGAAGATGCAAAAAAGGTGAACGCAAAAATGGGTTCGATAATGGCTGACAACTGGGCGGATAAAGCAGGAAACATCAACAGCAATTCCGAATTCGCGAAAAGTTTTGAGAACTATCTGAAAAACCAGCTTGAATTTGCAAAAAATGTGAAAGTCAACTGCGATGAAAAGGACTATATGCTTGATATCAAAGGATGCGCCATCTGCCACGGCAACGAGATTCTGAGAAAAGAGGGTATAGCGACCGCATGTCCTATCGTCCAGGCGGCAAAGTATGCGGCAGTAAAAAAGCTTGGGAGAAATGTAATAACCAAGGGTGTGGACAAACCTGGCACAGTGGGTGAGTGCACTATAAGATTTGAACTTGAATGACATAACATACCATGCCAGACCTTGTAATAAAGAATGCCAGGATTTTTATCGACAACGCTATCCAGCCAGCCGAGATCGCAATAGATAACGGTAAAATAACAAGAGTGGGGAAAATAATAGACGCGAAAGACGTTGATGGAATGATCAACGCGAAATACGCGCTTGTTCTGCCCGGGGCTATCGATGTTCACGTTCATTTTCGCGACCCTGGAATGACAAAAAAAGAGGACTGGTACACCGGCTCCTGCGCAGCGGCGGCAGGAGGTATCACCACAGTGATCGACCATCCAAATACTATTCCTCCGACTATAGACCCCGAATCCTTCAAGAAAAAACAGAAGGAGGCGAAAAAATCAATAATCGATTACGGGATAAATGCAGGTGTTACGCATAACCTGAAACATCTAAAAACCCTGTGGGAACTTGGTGCAACCGCGTTCGGGGAGATATTCATGGCAGAGTCAACAGGCGCCCTTAACGTGAATGACAGGACGCTGGAAGAGGCACTTGGTATCATAGGAACCCTGGGCGCTGTTGCATGCATCCATGCTGAGGATGAGGAAACAAGAAAACGGTTCGTCCATATACTGAAAGGGGCTTCGCAGCCCGAATCACACTCAAAGTCGCGGCCCCCACTGTCTGAGAAGATAGCTGTTCAAAAGGCGATAAAAATGGCAGGGAACACAAATCTGCATTTCTGTCATATCAGTGCAGGCGAAAGCCTTGAAACATTAAAAAAAGAAAAAACCAACAATAAAAACATAACCTGCGAGGTAGCGCCTCACCATCTGTTCCTTTCCACAAAGGACTATAAGCGTCTTGGGACACTTGGAAAAATGAACCCACCGCTTCGAGATCACCAATCTCAGCAGAGATTGTGGGAAGGATTGAATGACGGCACCATTGATATTATAGCCTCAGACCATGCCCCCCATCTTGAGCATGAGAAAATGACAGACATCTGGAGCGCCCCTGCAGGTGTTCCAGGTGTTGAGACCTTGATGCCATTAATGCTTTTGGCAGTTAAACGCAACCTTATCACACTGAAGCGGCTGCTTGAGGTAACGTGTGTGAACCCTGCAAAACTCATGGGGCTTCCAAAAGGAGTGATCGCAAAGGGATATGATGCAGATCTGGTGATAACAGGCGAGCCGCAGGAAATACGCAAGGAAAAAATGCACAGCAAAGCAGGATGGACGCCATATAACGGGATGCAGGGTATTTTCCCGAAAATGACGTTATCAAGAGGGGAAATAGTTGTCGAAGAGGGAGAAATAACTGCAAAAAGAGGGCATGGAAGAGCGATTCCAGGTCGTGGATTTGTCAACAGGAAAGATCATGAGGATTGAAAAGGATAAAAAAGATTTTGCGATGGTGGATGAGACCGGTACAACCCCTCGCCTTCTTGCCAGGGCAGTGGCAAAAGGTGAAATGACACTTGAAGAAGCCGTGGAACAGCATAACGGTTTTTAATTCCACAAGTCTTTTTCTGATCTTATTGAGATCCTTGCTCCGAGAGCTGCAATTATGATGGCTGCAAGGACGGTCAAAAATATGAACTGCTTTCTGTCATCGATAAGTGGAAAAACCTCAAGTGCACCGCTTATTACCAGGATATAAATACTGCCGCTCCAGAACAGGAGACCACCAGCAAGGATGAAAAAAGGATGGGACCACTGTCTTCCGATCTTTTCATTGGCAAGTCGCATGTCCACTATTTTACCTGCACTTATCAAAACCCCTGCTATCACATACCACCAGATAGAGGCATTGACATACCCAAGCAGGAGTATGAGATAACCCACCATGATCTCGCGGTTATAAAAGTCCCAGAGTTCAAGACCTCCCTGTACTGTGCCTATGAGTGAAAGGATAATAGCTGCAAGGTACATGACAAAAGTGATTTTCCCTCCATGCATCGATTTCATCATAGTACCCTTGAAATCGTTAAAAGCGTCATCAAGACCAGTGCCACGGAATAGTGCGTACACACCTATCGCCCCCATGATGACAATGCTACCCACTTCAGGTCTGTTCGCATACAGTGAAATGGCGTATATCATGAATGCAAGACCGATGGGCATGAAAAAGGTATGCGAGATCTTGGGATCGTTAAAAGCCTGCTTAATTATATAGTACGTGCTTTCCAGGTTTTCGTGCTGCTTAACTATTACTCTGTGGACAGAGTCGACCTTGATCCTGGACTGGATGATGGGAAGTACTGATTCATCTTCTGCTCCATCGGAAACAAGTATCGTACTTTGTGGCTTAAATTGTTCAAGAATGGTCTCAAGCTGGTCTGCTATTTTCTTGTCCGCTGCTCTCCCAACCTTCTTGTCCCCTGCGATCGATACTATCTCTACATCTTTTTTTTCTTCTGTTAATTCGTCAAATACTTTGATACCGCCAAAAATGGTGTTGATATCCGAATCTTCCGGGTCGGCGGAGGCAAGCTTGATCGCTGCATCAAGGTTTGCTGCCCTCCCAATTATAGGACTCGGAACGCCGGCTTTCTCCCCGAGGTCATTGTCACGATCTATACAGATAATCAATGTCTGCATTGTAATCCAATATTGCCATGTTTATATAAATAACATTCGTACCTATTTTATGAACACTGCTGAAATGTTAGCAGATATATTGCGTAACTAAAGAAGAAAATAAATTAATTGACAGAGAGTGAGTTATGTGCAATCTCCAAATCAAACTGCACAAAACTTTATATATTTGTGCAGTTAAATGAGCTATGTGAGAGAAGTCATACTGCGGCAGAAGCATGAAAAGGAGCAGATATTAAAAACAGCTTTCGTTCCGCGCGAGGTTTCAATACAGATTGAAAAATACGTCCGGAGCGATATAATAAAAGTAGTTACCGGGATAAGAAGATGCGGCAAATCCGTATTCTGCTTTATGGCGCTGCGAAACAAAGGCTTTGCGTATGTGAATTTCGACGAAAAGGAACTTGCAGAAGCAAAGAACTATGACGAAATCCTGAAATACATAAAGGAATTTTATGGCGATATAAACTATCTTCTTCTGGATGAAATACAAAACTTGCCAAAATGGGAGTTTTGGACAAACAGCCTGAAAAGAAGGGGATACAATCTTCTCATTACAGGCTCAAACGCAAAACTTCTTAGTGCTGAACTTGCAACTCACCTTACATGAAGGCATTTGTCCGTTGAAATGTTCCCCTTCTCCTTCAAAGAATCTTTGCAAGCATCAGGATTTGAATTCAAAAAAGAATACACACAGGAAGAAATTGGAGAACTACTGAACCGGCTAAAAAAATACGTTGATGTCGGGGGATTTCCGGAAGTTGCCGTCAAGGGATATGATTACGCCTACCTTCAAAGCCTTTTTGACAGCATTATATTTAAGGACATCGTAAAACGATATCGCATAAGGTATTCGGATGCATTATACGATCTTGCAAAGTATCTTATGTCAGTATTTGCCCAGGAGGCGTCTTTTACAAAACTAAAAAACATGCTGAATTTCAGAAGCGTCCATACGGTTCAAAACTACGTCAGTTATATAAAGGAAACGTATCTTATTTTTACCCTCGACAGATTCTCTTTCAAGCAAAAAGAGCAGGTAACTTCTCCAAAAAAGATATACGCCATAGATACTGGCATGATAAATGCAATTGCATTCCAGTCTTCCGGGAATTTCGGCCGCTTAATGGAAAATGTCGTTGCCGTTGAGCTGCTAAGAAGGCGCTCATGCGAAGGAGCGAATACCGAGATATATTACTATAAAGACTATTTTGGAAAAGAAGCTGACTTCGTAATAAAGGAGGGCATGAAAGTCAGGCAACTGATACAGGCGTGCTATGATACCGGGAATGCGGACACTAAAGAGCGTGAAATAAAAGGGCTGCTAAAAGCGTCAGATGATCTAAGATGCGATAATCTCGTTGTCATAACGTGGGGTTATGAGGGCGAAGAAAAAGTTGATGGAAAGAAAATAGTTTATGTGCCGCTTTGGAAATGGATTTTGGGGTTGTGATATAACAAGCTATTTTTGCTTCAAGCTCATAGGGTCGGAAGATGGTAGAGTTAGAATGGGCTTATGACAAGAATCTAATAAAAATACAAGACCTCAACCTTCCAAATCCCATAAGAATTTTCTATCATAATTCAGGTATCACAGAACTCTATCCCCCCCAGGCTGATGCAATTAAGGCAGGACTTCTCGAAAATAAAAATCTCGTAGCTGCCGTCCCCACAGCCTCAGGAAAAACCCTGCTGGCAGAATTCGCAATGCTGAAATCTATAATGAACGAGACCAACCCCGGAAAAGCCCTCTACATCGTCCCGCTTCGCGCTCTTGCCTCTGAAAAATATGAGCGTTTCCGCACATTTGAGACCATACTAAAAAGCAGCGGGCGCACAGTTTCCACAGGCATCGCGACAGGAGACTTTGACTCCCGCGATGACTGGCTCGGGCAATTCGATATAATCGTTGCCACCTCCGAAAAAGTTGACTCACTTCTTCGCAACAGGAGCCGCTGGATGGAAGAGGTTACGGTCGTGGTTGCGGATGAGGTACACCTGATAGATTCGCCAGACCGCGGACCAACGCTTGAGATCGTTCTTGCA
>JBDROC010000065.1:0-4264 GCA_043810475.1 Methanobacteriota archaeon
CAGCGGTACGCATCTGCGACTACCTGTATCACACGCTTGATTTCCCTCTCATTTCGATATTTGCGACAGACGAGAGAGCAAAAGATGGATGTTTCAAGATACATTACATATTCTCATGCAAAGGCGATACGTTCATTATAATAAAAATAAAGGTGGAAGAAACCTCTCCACGGTTTGCCACGCTCACGCATAAGATCCCGGCAACCAACTGGTATGAACGCGAGATACAGGATATGTTCGGGCTTGTTCCGGAAGGTCATCCTGACCCTAGGCGCCTCATCCATTTCGAGGACTGGCCTGCTGGGCTTTATCCCCTGAGAAAGGACTTTGATATCAGGACAAGACCAGAGCGGGTGAAGGGAGAATATATTTATCGAAGAGTGGAGGGCGAGGGAGTGTATGAGATACCTGTTGGTCCTGTCCATGCAGGTGTTATCGAGCCCGGACATTTCAGGTTCAGCGTGGCAGGTGAGCCGATACTTAACCTTGAGATAAGGCATTTCTATACACATAAAGGAGTGGAAAAATTGTTCGAGAGCCTTAGCATCGATAAAACGGTATTCCTCGCAGAAAGGATATCTGGTGACAATTCAGTAGCGCATTCAGCGGCGTTCTGCCAGGCAGTTGAGAAAGTCGCAGGCGTAGATATTCCTCCACGCGCAAAATACATTCGCACCATCCTTCTTGAACTTGAAAGGATATACAACCATTTTGGAGACATCGCAGGCATTGCAACAGATGTTGCTTATCCTTTCGGCGCAGCGCATGCTAACATGATAAAGGAGCAGGTAATGCAGCTAAACGAAAAAGTAACTGGGAGCAGACTGTTGCGCGGCATGAACACCACAGGAGGCGTGAGGCGCGATATTGGAGATAAGAATGAGTTGATATCAAAGGAACTTGCCTCACTGCAAAATAATTTCAAGGAACTCATGGAACTGCTGATATCTTCGCCCTCGGTGGCTGACAGAATAGAGACCACAGGGCGCATCTCCAATGAGATAGCAAAAGGACTGCATGTTGTCGGCCCTGCGGGGCGCGCCTCTGGAATAGATGGCGACACACGGCGCGACCATCCGTATGCAGCTTATCCTGAACTCGAATTTAAGGTACCCGTTCGCAAAGCGGGCGACGTGAACGCAAGGACTCTTGTTCGCGCAGATGAAGTGTACGAATCCATTACGCTTATCCAGCAGGCGCTTTCCAGGCTCCCTGAAGGCGATATTAGGACTGATGTGAATCAGATACCTGACGGTTATGCCCTTGGTTATACAGAGGCGCCAAGAGGGGAAACGTTATACTGGGTCCATATTTTAAACGGCAGGATCGAGCGATGCAAGGTTCGCGACCCATCGTTTTGCAACTGGCTTGCGATAGAGTATGCAGTCCTTGACAACATCGTTCCAGACTTTCCGATCATTAATAAAAGCTTGAGTTTATCGTATTCTGGCAACGACATGTAGGTGAAATAATGTTCGAAATCCTGATAAAAACCCTCAAAACCGGGACTGTAACCACAAAATATCCCCAAAAGCCAGACATTGCGCCATTGGGATTTCGCGGGAAGCCAGAAATACTTCCCGAAAAATGTGACTTCTGCGGCGAATGCGTGAAAGCATGCCCACCAGGCGTAATATGGCTTGATGAAGAGAAGGGAGAAAAAAGGTTCACCCTGTCCTGCTGTGGATGCATATTCTGCGGTATGTGCGAAGAAGTATGCCCCTGTGGTGCTATAAGGCTCACACGGGAATATGAACTCGGGTCAAAGACAAAGGATGACCTTCTTACAATTATCCGGAGGAAGGTATGACAATCGAGGATGAAAGAGAGATTATGGGGCAGCGACTCCATGAGAAAATAAACAAACTCTTCGGGCGGTCGCTCCATATTCGCGAAGTAGATGCAGGTTCATGTAATGCCTGCGAGGTCGAGGTAACGGCGCTTTCAAACCCTGTATACGACATAGAGCGCTTCGGTATACATATCGTTGCCTCGCCGCGCCATGCCGACATGCTTCTTGTCACAGGACCTGTCACCCGGAACATGGAACTTGCCCTCCTTAAGACCTACAATGCAACACCTGAACCAAAACTTGTCGTGGCTATGGGGGCTTGCGCATGCAACGGGGGCATATTCGGAGAAACCTATGCAAGCGGCGGCGGTGTAGACAGGTTTATCCCTGTGGATCTGTATATTCCTGGATGTCCCCCCAGACCCCAGGCAGTGATATTCGGTCTTATGGTGGCTGTTGATAAAATCGAGCAGAAAATAAGGAAATTGGAGGTAAAGGCATGACAAAATATGAGATACTGGTAGCTACGGATGATTCTGAATACGCAAGAAAGGCAGAAATAGCAGCCATGAAGATCACGCGTTCATACAATATCCGCATGGCAGCTATCTATATTGCGGTAGGCAGCAAAGACTCAGAACGCGAGGAACGCATTGCTAAGGGTGAGAATGTCCTGAACCGCGTTGTAGAAGCGGGAGAGAGGATGGGTGTGGAGGTACACAAGCTACTTGTAGGCGTAAGCATGCAGCGCATGCCTCAGAAGGGCGCCATGGCAGATACAATAGCAAGGGCGATTCTTGATGCTGCAGATAAATACAAGGTACATACCATCGTACTTGGGGGAAAGGGGGAATCTGAGATAAATCCTGAACTTGGCAGCGTGGCTCTGGCAGTAGTGAAAAAAGCTAAATGTACGGTACTTGTGGCAAGATAAGTTTTATATCCTTTGATGATTACTATTATTTTTATAAAAGCCCATCTTCTCCAGATTCAAACCAAAACCCCTATCGGTAAAGCACCATATGTTTAAAAGTCTGTTCAGAGTCCCTTAACGCCTATTGATTTTAAAAAGTCCCTCCTCACAAGATAATCACACTCAATTTTCCAACTTCACATCTCCTCATAATCCTGTGAACTTTTTCCACGCTTCCTATCCCTTCAATCGGTTTTTGTCTGAGCCTATTTGTGATTGTCATATCCAGCAAGTACGACAAGATGCAAATCGTATAATGTGCACGAACATGGTCATCAGTATAAACAAAAGTCGGCTGGAATTTAATGAACGATTTAACATCCCTAAAAGCATTGCTTTTTTTATAGCTTCAACATTTTTTTCATATGTGAGATTAAAGCTGCTGATCGATGATCCAGTTTTTCCAGATAGATTGATACTTTCAAGTTTGGTGTCAATGTAAGATTGAACCCCTCTTTTCCTAAGTATTTCACTAATCCTATGTTCTGTAGGCTTAAGATTTCGGCTTTTTTTCGCATTCATTAGCGATTTATTCTCTTCTTCCAATTCCTTTATTGTTATATCGATTAGCTTTTCTCTGGTTTTTCGCTGATCTTTGAGGAGATCCGAATTGAAGATAAGGATATGTCGTCTGCTGGTAATATCGATTCCCATATCTTCATAGAAAGTTACTTCATCATATTTTGTCAATCCTTTTGATAAAATCTCTTTCTCAGTAGTCTCATTTGTGAAACCCTTAAACCTTCCAAGATTTATCTTTTCAACCCCTGCGATCTGGTTTTTATCAAGAGCTGTGATATAAAGGTAGCTCAGGTTATTTTCCAGGAAAAGGGGTAGCCTTCTGAATTAACAAGCAGGGAAAGAATTATTCTTTTTTCCCAGAAGCCATTGGCTTTAGTTCTTCCAGGTTTCGCGATTGGACATTTTCGTCCTTCGAAATATGAATCCGAGAGATCATAAAAAATAATTCGCATGCTTTTCTCATTTCGGTTTTTGAGTGTCTGGTAAAGCCATTGCTCGATCTTTTCCTTTTGTTTTTCGATTGCTGTGAGTTCACGGTAAAATCTGGATTCATTGATATGGAGGGGATCCATGTCAAGAAGAAGGTTACTGGTGGTTGTTTCAAACCATTCTACGGCTGATAGGTAACTTCCTGGGTCTAAGCATCGATAGAAAGTAAGGAGTTTTGCGATGTCTGCCGTTGATATTTCTTTTTGTCTGGTATTGCTGGTTTCTTCAGGTGATGGAAAAATACCTGATAGCCCTTTCCATTCTTGATCCCAAAGATGGTTCAAAAATGCAATGTCAAGATAGCGCAGGTGGTTTTCGAATAGCAGGTCTTCAAAGGTTGCGGTGAATGTCTCATCGTATTGAGTAACTTTCAGTATATTGCGGATCTGTTGTGCCTGTAAGGGCGTGAGGCTTCCCAGATAAACTAAGTCTCGTTTCTTGTTTTTGTTGTCTTCCCAATAGGGTTCAGCAATGCTGTAGTATGTGTA
>JBDROC010000066.1:0-11196 GCA_043810475.1 Methanobacteriota archaeon
GAAAAAAAGGATAGTTTCAAGACATGCGAAGACAGCTACACAGCAGTTTCAAAAATGTGGGAAGATTCCTACTTAAAGCTATACAAGCCCTGGTTCGAATCCACAGAAGCGCTTTTCGGGAAAGCGTTCGAAGTCTCAAAGGATGCTGCACCAGAAACATATAAGGAATTTTATGGTGAATGGGTGAAAACCTCCCAGAACAGTTTCGGTAAATTTTATGAAATCCCGACCCTGGAATCTAATAAGGAAACATTTGAGAAACTCCTGGTTAGCGCAGAGGAATCGAATAAGATCTACAGTTCATGGATCGCTGAATTAGATGAGAATTCCAGGGCGACCCGCGAAGTACTCCAGGTCGAAGCAGATCCTGCAAAATATAAAGAAGTCTACGATATGTGGATCAAGTCGTATGGAAAAATGCTCAACGAGCTTCTTACACTCCCATTCAGGCAAAATATGAAAGAGATCTTTGAGAACATCACAGGCACACCTGATATATATTCAGAGGCATTTGAGCAGATATCAAAAATATGGAAAGATTCATACGCGAAGCTATACGTGCCGTATACTGACTCCATGCTGAAGCTTTCTATGAAATCAGCAGAGATATCCCCGGGGAATGCGAGCCCTGAAGCCTATAAGGAATTTCATACCTTATGGATGAATACATATCAGGAGCTCTATGGCAGGTTGTTTGATACCCAATCCATGCGACCTTCAAAGGAGATATTAGACTATTTCGTGCGCAGCGAAAACGTTAATCTGAACCTGTACAAGTCCTGGATAGCAACCCTTGGAAAACTGTCACAGAAGACTGAGGAACTATCTAAACAGAGCGCCGATCCGGAGGCATATAAAGAACTTTATAATCTCTGGGGAAAAATGTATGGAAAGGCATTTGATAACTTCTTTGAGAACACACCCACAATCAGCCCGTTTAAGGAGATCATGGAGCCTGTGAAGAATGCAGCAAAGATATACACAGATACATTTAGCAACATGTCAAATATCTGGGTAAAACAGTATCACAACTCCACAGATGCGGTTTAAGATTGGAGAAATCCAATCTAAATAAATTAGAGAAGTGTTAAATTATGGTCAAGAAAACGGAAGAAAAAAAAGACGTGAATGAAGAGAAGATTTTCAAAACATGGGCTGACAGTTATACAGCAGTTTCAAAAATGTGGGAGGATTCCTACTTAAATCTATACAAGCCCTGGATTGAATCCACAGGAGAGATGCTCGAGAAGACATCTCTTCTATCAAAAGAAGCGACACCACAGAAATACAGGGAATTCTATGATGAATGGATCAATACTTACCAGAATACCTTTGGTAAATTTTATCCAATTCCAACACTAAAATCCAATAAAGAGACGCTTGAAAAATTCCTATCAAGCGCAGAGGAATCCAATAAACTCTACAGATCGTGGATTGCCCAGTTAGAAGAGAATTCCCGGAAGACAAAAGAGATACTCCAGGGCGAACCAGATCCTGCAAAACATAAAGAATGCTATGATATGTGGGTGAAGTCTTATGAAAAAATATTCGATGAACTTTTAGAACTGCCTGCTCAAGAGAGTACAAAAGAGATATTTGGGAATTACATGGGCATACCAGATATCTACTCAGGAAGCTTTTTGCAGATGTCAAAACTATGGAAGAAATCATACGCACAGCTTTGCGGGCCATTGAATGAATACATGCTGAAACTTTCCAGAAAAATGGCAGAGATCTCTCGGGGAGATGCAGGCCCGGAAGCCTATAAGGAATTTTATACCTTATGGATGGATACATATCAGGAAATCTATGGAAAGCATATCCAGTCCATGGAACCTTCCAGGGAAATGTTTGAGCATTTTGTGCAGAGCACCAATATTTATGTGAGCATGTACAAGTCCTGGATCGATGCACTTGAAAAAATGTCAGAAAAGGCTAAGGAGCTATCGACACAAACCTCTGATCCAGAGGCATATAAAGAATTCTATAATTTATGGGTAAAGATGTATGAAAAGGCTTTTGATAGCTTCTTTGAGGACATACCGACAGTAGGAGGCCCTATGAAAGATATCATGGAGCCTGTAAAGGTCATGTCTAAGATGTACGCTGACACGTTTGCCAGGATATCAAAGATGTGGGTAAAATCTGATTTCGGTTCAGCGTCAGCATATCCGGGAAAGAATAAAAAACGAGGGATTTAGACAGGTTGATTATGGAAAAATACAATTTTGAATCCTCCCAGGAATTTTTTGACATGTGGTTAAATGTATACAAAGCCACCGCAGGCAGGCTCGTAGAGATGCCTGTCATGGGTCCAACACGTGAGAAATCTGAAAAAATGATGAAGGGTTTCTCTACCTTTGTTAACCTTTATGCAGCAGGGATGGATTCCAATTCCAATTTCCAGAGTGTATTCATGGAAGCAATGCGCAGAGTGCATGAAAAGACGGGAAGCGAGATGGAAGGGGAAATCAGTCCTGAGAAATGTAAAGATTTTTACAGGATCTGGATAGAGACGTATAGCGAGACCTTCAAGGAATTCCTGAAATCAGGTCACTTTGCGTCGGACATGGGTAAATTGAATTCGTATTTAATGGAATTTCAGAAATACAACAGGGAAATGCTTGAAGAGAATTACCTGAAACCCATGAATCTCCCTACAAAGACAGAAATCGACGAAATAAACAAAGAATTGTATTCGCTTAGGAAAACAGTAAAAGAACTAACCAGCCAAATCAAAGAACTAAAAGAGAAAAAATAGGGTTTTTGGTAAGGAGATGAAATGAACGCACTTAATTTAATGGAAGATTTTGATAAATTCAAATATGGAATGGAATTATTCCTGAAACCACCCGAATTTTTGGTTGGAACAACGCCTTCTGAGGTAATTTTTAGCGAAGATAAGATGAAACTTATCCATTATATTCCAACAGTAGAAAAGCCATACCCAGTTCCAATACTCGTAGTGTACGCACTTGTGAACCGGTATTACATTCTGGATCTCCAACCTGATAAAAGTGTTATAAAGAAGCTGCTGGATGAAGGTTTTGATGTTTATGTCATTGACTGGGGATATCCTTCAGGTGTAGACAGATATCTTACAATTGATGATTATGTGAACGGTTATCTGAACAATGCTGTGGATAAGATTAGAGAGCGGTCAGGATTGGATAAGATTACGCTACTGGGCGTATGCCAGGGCGGGACTTTTTCTGTGATGTATGCCGCACTGCACCCTGAAAAGGTAAAAAACCTGGTTAATTTGGTGGCTCCTGTGGATTTTGATACTGATAAAGGGATTCTTCACATCTGGGCAAAAAGCTTAGACGTGGATAAAATTGTGGACTACTATGGAATAGTGCCAGGAGATTTCTTGAATGCGGGATTCCTGCTCACAGATCCCTTCAGGCTTATGATCGACAAGTATGTAGGTCTATTTGAGCGAATCGAAAATAAACCTGGAGATAAAGAAGGCGAGCTTCGAAATGAAGAAACTGTCATGAATTTCCTTAGAATGGAAAAATGGATATTCGACAGTCCCGACCAGGCAGGTGAGACCTTCAGGCAGTTCATGAAAGACTGCTACCAGAAGAACCTTCTCATCAAAAATAAGATGAAACTTAATGGTAAGAAAATTAATTTGAAAAATATAACCATGCCTCTGCTTAATGTCATGGCGGAATTCGACCACCTCGTACCTACCGATGCAATTAAACCGTTGAGTGATGCGGTATCGAGTGAAGATAAAGAGACTCTGGTCTTCCCGACCGGTCATATAGGTATATTCGTGGGCTCAAAGTCCCAGAAAGAGGTTTGTCCTAAGATCTCAGCGTGGTTGAAGCCCAGGTCCCTTATCAATGAAAAAGCAGAAGAAAAGACTGGATCAGCTAATGAAGAGAAGTCTGAACCGGTTAAGAAAAAAACTAGTGAACAAAAAAGAAAGAATCTTAAATCAAGAGTGAAAACAAAATGAGACTCGAAAATAAAGTTGTAATTATCACAGGAGCAGGAAGCGGTATTGGTAAAGAGACTGCGCTCCTTTTTGCAAAAGAAGGAGCTAAAGTGGTTGTCGCCGATGTAAATGAAAGTGCTGGTGAGGAGACAGTGGCAGAGATCAATATAAATGGAGAGGGATTTTTTGTTAAATTGGATGTATCCAGCAGGGAACAAGCAAAACAGATGGTTAAGATCACTCTTGAAAAATATGGTAAAATAGACGTGTTGATAAATAATGCAGGAATTGTTCAGGATGCCTTTTTATCAAAAATGACTGAGGAACAGTGGGATAAGGTTATCGATGTCAATCTTAAAGGAGTTTTTAACTGCAGCCAGGCTGTGGTTGAAGTCATGATGAACCAGGGGAATGGTGCAATTATTAATACCTCTTCTATTGTAGGATTGGAAGGGAATGTGGGCCAGGTCAATTATGCTGCAACTAAAGCCGGTCTGATCGGCATGACAAAGACCCTGGCAAAAGAACTCGGAAAAAAAGGGATACGTGTAAATGCTGTTGCGCCAGGATTTATTGCGACTCCAATGACCTCAAATGTCCCTGAAAAGATCCTTGAAATGATGAAAGAAAAAACTCCGTTGCGCAGGCTTGGTGAAGCAAAGGATGTTGCATATGCATATTTATATCTTGCTTCAGACGAGGCAAACTTTGTAAATGGAGCTGTGCTTTGCGTGGATGGCGGATTAATAATTTGAGAGTTATATATAAAAATTGGGTGAAAAGATGGGCAACGATGAAGTTGTGGATTTGATGATATATGATGGGCTGTGGGATGTTTTTGGAAATTACCACATGGGAATTCCCCAACCAAAAGGCGAGCCTGTTCTCTTTGATACAGATGAATTCCCCAGGTTTGGCACAACAAAAGAGATACTTGCTAAACTAAAACCTGCATTCAAAAAGGACGGGACAGTAACTGCGGGCAATGCTTCTGGGATCAACGATGGAGCTGCTGCCGTTCTTCTGATGTCTGAAGAAAAGGCAAAAGACAAGGGACTTACTCCTCTTGCAACAATTCAGAGTTATGATTTATGTGGAGTTCCTCCAGTGCAGCAGGAAAACTGGATGTAATAGAACTCAACGAAGCCTTTGCATCACAGAGCATAGCAGTTAGCAGGGAACTGGGTTTGAATCCTGACAGGGTTAATGTTAACGGTGGCGCTATAGCCATCGGGCATCCCATAGGAGCAAGCGGCACACGGATACTGGTCACACTTCTGCACGAATTAGCAAGAAGGAAAGGCACATACGGTCTTGCAACCCTCTGTATTGGAGGAGGTCAGGGTATTGCCATGGTTGTAAAGAGGTAGATAATATGGGCAAGCATTCTATCATATGCCAGGCAAACGTGAATGACTTTACGCAGGTGAACAGGATTGATAGCTCTATCGCAAACGCTGGCAAAGGAATTTGCAGGCAAGGGTATAACCGTAAACGCTGTTGCGCCATGATTTATTGAAACTGATATGCTAAGATCGGTTCCTAAAGAAATAATGGAAAAAATTCTTGCCCAGATACCATTGGGAAGACTTGGGAAGCCATCCGAGGTGGCAGATGCGGTGGCATACCTGGTTTCGGAAGATGGGGATTATATAACAGGTCAGATCATTGATATAAATGGTGGACTCTACATTTAATTTGCCATTTTGAGTTCAACTCTTTAAATTCCGATATTCTATTTCCAGCTCGTTTGCAAATTTTTCCAGATCCTCTCTTGTGACGATTAAGTGGAGAGATATTCCTTCTCCTGAATAGGCTCTATTATTTTTAAAAGTATATGAATCGATGAATGTTATGATCGTGAATGGATCATCCGGCTGTTTTCCTTTCTTCGGTTTTTTCTTTTCATTTTCTTCGTGTTCTTTTTCTTCTGTCTCTTCTTCAATTATATGGGATTTCAAGAATGGAAAGAACATACCAGGATAGATCGCTATTATGGCATCCGGTTCAAGCGGCTCCCAATACTCAGGTTCGTTTGTCTGGAGAATGTCCCTTATAGTCCCTATCAAAAAATCTTTTTGATAATCGTTTGCCAGAAATGCTCCTGTGCTTCTTTTACCCCAATATTCTCCTTCTCTTTTAAGAATACTATCGTTTATTATTAGTTCATCTTTCCAGTAGAACTTGATCTCATACTCAATCCATTCATCTTTGAAGCCCATGAATTTGATATCAAGAGTTAAACCGCCTGATTGTAATTTTGCCATATTCGGTCAAGAAATATACATTAGAATTTTCTTTGCAAATTCGCTGTTTATCATATTCCAAGCCTCACCCGTCTTGCAGCATCATACATTTCAAGATGGGGTTTGAAATCATAGTATTGAAGTAAGGAGGAGGTCTCGATTTTTATTGCCAGCCTTGATGGATACAGAGGAACTCTTTCAAGGAGACTCTCATCTTTTAAATAAACAGCGATATCAATATCGCTTTTTTCATCCTGAGTACCTTTTGCATACGAACCAAATAGAAAAGCAAATAGGATATTGGATTCTTCTGCAAGTACTTTATTGATATTTTCCACATAATATAATTGTAAAGGGGGTTTCATAAATCCTTTGTTCTCAACCGTTGTAATCAAAAACATTCAAATAATTGCATAGGAATTGATTTAATATAACGTCTGCTATTGCTTTCAATACATGAGCATGGTTATTTACCCAGCTTTTTCCTTTGATAATATATGCTTTATTTTTTGTTTGTTCAAAAAATGGCGCTCCATCCTCACCTAATAAAACGAGTTCTTCATCGAATAGATGATCATCTATCCAGCCAACTTGACCTGTGGCGCCATAATACGGATAAAGTTCAGAAGTGGATTTTCCAGCAATTCTCTTTTCTCTTTCATCCGCATTTATTGGAACTCTCTGGCCGTCTAATATCTCAATGCAGCTTTCCAAGCTCGTCCACACCCAGCCTCCGGGAAGTTCAGGCAATGCGATTTCGTTCATCCTGCCACCTCTCCTCTATCCCGCATCTCCCTATAAAATATTAACCGCGGATGAACGCAGATAAACGCAGATGCGCCGGATGAACAACGATAGGACACGGATTGCGCGGATGACGCGGATGCGCGCGGATCTGTGAAAATCGCCGACGTTCGATCTGTGTCATCCGTGTTCTTCGCCACTGTTGGAAACTTTGCATAGTTTTCGTAAGCAAGAGGATTATTCACCTTTCTCCAAATCTTCCAATACCTTTGAAACTGGAGTTTTTAATTGAGGCACATCTTCCTTTGCAGTCTCCCATAAAATTTCAAGGTCAACCCTGTACGTTCAGAAAAAAAAGAAAATTAAGACCAATTAGCTATTGAAACTGTCAGGATTTTCTACTAAAGTGGTATAGCCCGGACAGGATTCGAACCTATGTCGCAAGGTCCAGAGCCTCGCATGATTGACCTCTACACTACCGGGCTTCTTCGGCTAATACTTACTTTTCGTTTATTAATCTATCGGAGGTGCCAGAACTGGGATTGTACCTTTTTTACCTCTTCCAACCGACCCCTCACCTGCGCAGCATTTGTGGACTCATCCCTGCGAAGCGGCTCTTTCCCCATGAACACTTCAAGAACAGAAGCAATGGACTTAGTAAGGAGCACAGTGTTGTAGCCCCCCTCAAGAACAGCGGCAAGTTTTCCAACACAACTCTCTTTTGCAATGGACTTTACTATAGAAGCAAGTACAGCAAATCCTTCAGCGCTCATTTTCATGCATGCAAGACCATCGCTTGCGCAGCCATCAAATCCTGCCGAAATAAGCACGATTTCTGGAGAGAATTCAAGCGCAGCAGGAAGCAGTATTTCCTCAAACGCTGCGACAAAACCAGAATCATCTGTTCCGGCTGGTAATGGAACATTGATGTTGTAACCCATCCCTTCCCCTTTCCCCACTTCGTCCATCCATCCAGTCCCCGGAAAATACGGATACTGATGGGTGGAGAAATACAAAACCGAAGGGTCATCATAAAAAGCCTCCTGCGTCCCGTTCCCGTGATGCACATCCCAATCCACTATCAGGACGCGCTTTAAGCCTTTTTTCTGTGCATGGCGGGCTGCAATGGCGACGTTGTTGAAGATGCAGAATCCCATGCCATGCTCCGGCATTGCATGATGCCCCGGAGGTCGCACGAGTGCGAAAGAATTCTCGACATTATCAAGCGCAACATCCACTGCTGTTATGGCGCCACCTGCAGCCAGTGTTGCAACATCATACGATTCCGTAGAAAGGATCGTGTCAGGGTCAAGCTGCAGCTTTATTTCTGAGCAGCGCCTTACCTTTTCGATATGATCGCGATGATGTATATACTGCAGTTCATTCAACTCTGCACGTCTGGGTTTTATCAGTCCAAGTTTATCAAGCATCCCTATTTTTTTTAGATATGAAACAGTTGAGATCAGCCGCTCTTTATTCTCAGGATGAAGACCTGTATCGTGCTTCAGGTAATCTGAATGATAAATTATTCCAGTCCTGTTCTTTTGTGATGGCAAAGGTGTAAAAAAAAATAAAAAATAGATTTATTTAAGCGAGTTTTTTTCCTGCGTTAGGTCCGTACGTAGCATCGTATATCTCTTTGACATGGAACACGACCGCTGCTTTTCCAGGGAGTTTCTTTGAGTCCGCCATCTCTTTCGCGCTTGTGTATTTATCACCCTTATTTTCGATATCCACAGTCCCTTTTAATTGATATGATTTCTTGGCATCGCTATCGTAAACTACAAGAGCCATATTCGGATTCACTTCGAGGTTTTTTCTTGTCTTGTTAAAGAAGTTATCTACGATCAATAAGGTCTCATCATCCAGAATCTTCCACATTGTAACGAATATGACATTGGGCTTTCCGGTCTTGTCTGCTGTGGCTATGGGCAGGGGTTTTTGCTTTGCGACAATATCCTTTATTTCAGAAGGCATTCTAACCATAATTTATCACCTTTTTTCATTTAGTATGCTTTGGGTATAAATGTTTTGATATTATATCTCAATGCAATTATTGATCTGAGTAAGTGCCCGTGAATACACTCCCATTTTATTCAAATACGTCGCGAGTTTGACAGGGCGGTGACCGCCGGGATGGTACACGATGACAGCCTGGGGTGCGCACTGTTCCACCATGCTGATGAGCCCGTTCACGTCCATGTGGTCGCTGATGCTTATCGTGGGGACTTTATAGTCGCGCCTGCATGTCAGGAGAAATTTCTTTGAAGCCTGGATGGCAGGCAAATTGGCAAGTGCCGCTATGCGTATCCCGCAATCGCCGTCAAGACCGCAAAGCTGCCCCGCGTTATCCATCAACCCTTCTGTAAGCGCAAGCGATGCAGGGTCCATTCCTATCATTCCAGAATAACCTGATTCACGAAGTAGACATACAGCCCGCTGGGCTTTCCCGAACGCATAAGCGCCCAGGGCAATATCATCATGCTCTTTTACCGCTTCCCTGAATGCGCTGATATCGTCCTTGAAATGGCAATTGGGGTCGTCATAGTCGCCATAGTTCGCTTCAGTGACGAGTAGATCGCACCTGGGCAGGTCTTTTGCATCCTTCACATCACCGGTTACAAGAATTCTTGTTCCGACCTCGTTCTTCCAGAAAAAAGCTGTGGAGCCAATGGTATGGTGGGTGGGATAGGTGTTAACTTGCACTCCGGCAATGTCAATGGTATCCCCGACCTTAAATGTCCTGCCCGCATATTTCTTACCATAAAGGATCTCAAGGGCGCGAGCCGTCTCCTCTGAGCACACCGCTCTTTCCGAGTGCATGACTGATCTCCCGTTGTGGTCTGAATGGGCATGGGTTATAAGGTATGAGTCAGGGATCAGGCTCGAATTTGTAGTATCTATAGCAAACGTGAGATTTTTTTCAGCGTTAAAAGTCAGCGATATATGGGGTTTGAAGCCTTTACCTGTCCTGTATCTCACAGGCAGAACGCCCAGGTCATATAAAGGTTTCAATCAAACCTCTTATTTTAAAGCAGCATTTATATCGGCTTCCAGCACTTTTGCCTGGGTCACGCCAGTGTACCGCTTGAACACAGCGCCATCCTTTTCTAGGATGAGTGTTGGTACGGCATGAATAGTTAACTTGGAAGCAAGTTCAAAGTTGGTATCTACATCGACCTTCTTGATCTCTATCTTATCACCGAATTTCTTCTTGATCTCTTCATTGATGGGATCCTGCATCTTGCATGGACCGCACCAATCTGCATAAAAATCCATCAATACGACTTTACTCATTTCTTTTTTTTCCTCTGACATGTATTCACCTGATACAACATATTAATACATCTTCTAGCTTAAAATTATTGCCGTAAGGTTGAGGGACAATTTTTTTCCCGGGATCAAAAAGCAAAATTTTTAAACGCCAGGAGTATTGTTTTGCCCATGATACGGGTTTCAGACATAACTGCCTATCTCAGGTGCCCAAGGATGTGTTATTTCATGAACAGGGGGCATGAGCTGATAAAAGAGGCCACAGTGGAATATATTCAGCGCCTGCTGCTGAAAGAAATGGCTTTGATCTATGGTTCAGCACTCAACGACGGGAACACACTCTCTGCTCTTAATCATGAACTTGACCGTTTATCAGACGAGCTCCGTATCATCTACCGCCAGGAACTGGCAGAAGCCAGTGATGATGTACTAAAAAATGCTGTTTCTGGCGTCCGGACATGGCTTGAAGGTATAAGCTCAAATCTTTCATCCGAACATTATTCCCGCATCTGCGAGTTAGAGCCCGCTCTTCGATCGGAGAGATTCGGATTGACAGGCAGCCCTGATAAACTGATAACTATCGGGGATGAACTTACACCTTCAATAATAAAGACTGGCGCCATGCCGGAGAACGGCGTTTGGAAGAGCGACAGGTTGCAGTTGACCGCATACGCGATCCTGGTCGAAGAGATCTACAATACCGTGGTCACACGCGGCTTTGTGGAATACGCTCGATGGGGTAAGGTAAGAGAAGTGACGATAAAGAGGCATGAGCGAAGGAAAGTCCTCCAGCTGAGGGACAGGGTCCGGAAAATAGAAGAGGGCTTTATGCCTGAAAAGCCCACGGATGCGCCCTGTGAGCACTGCGGGTTTAAAGGGATATGTGATGTAAAATCCACCCTTGCGTCAAGGTTTTTTTAGCATCTTCAACCAGTGACGGCGCCGCTCAATCGCCGCGGGGGCTGCTGCTGCCCTGTTCTC
>JBDROC010000067.1:0-2455 GCA_043810475.1 Methanobacteriota archaeon
CTTCAACGCAGCCTTTTTTGTGTCTTCTGCACTTGTTTTCTCCGGAGCATTGTATATGACCTCGAATTTGAATCGCGTTTTTTCAAGCACGTTTTCGCCCATCTTCCCTGAGCATGTCAGGAAGAATATATCATCGTTTTCTTCAATGCTCTGAAGCGCCTGCTGTGCCCTTATGAGACTTACAGGTTCACCACCGAGCCTTTCAGCAAGCTCAGCAAGGTTATCAGTCCCTTTGAGCCCGACCCTGCCGCCCATTCCTGCTACTGGATTTATGATGAAACCGATCTTCATAGATTGTAATTATGTTCAGATTCTGAAATAATCCGCGCGTATCCGTGTCATCCGCGCAATCCGTGTTCTATCTCACGGTTTTTCTCTGCCTGACTCCACCGCAATATCATCTTCCTCGCTGCAAAAACATCATCAAGCCGCCCGACCACAGTGGTATGAGGCGCAGTCTTCACGATCTCAGGTTCTGTCTCGATCTCCTCATTTATCCTGAGCAAAATGTCGCAGTAATTATCAATTGACTCTTTCGATTCGGTCTCTGTTGGCTCGATCATTAATGCCTCCTTCACGATGAGGGGGAAATATATCGTGGGCGGGTGGACGCCGTAATCCATGAGCCGCTTTGCGATATCAAGTGCTGTGACATCATGTTTTTTCTGCTGTGAAGCGCCAAACACCGCCTCGTGCTTGCGCGGGATTTCAGGATTCTTTATATCATAAGCTTTTGAAAGTCTTGATACCATGTAATTTGAGTTCAAAACTGAAAATTCCGAAATTCGTTTCATGCCAGTTGAGCCAAGCCTCATGATATAACCAAGCGCCTTGACCATTACCAGATAGTTGCCATAGAACTCATGGACTTTGCCAATGCTATGCGGTCTGTCGTGATCCAGATAATACTTTTCCCCATCATACTCGACCGTAGGTGATGGCAATAGATCAGCAAGATGTTTTTTCACTCCAGTTGGACCACTGCCGGGTCCTCCGCCGCCGTGTGGCGTTGCAAAGGTCTTATGCAGATTAAGGCTCATGCAATCAAATCCCATATCTCCGGGTCGCACCCTGCCAATGATGCCCTCCAGGTTAGCGCCGTCGTAGAATAGCAGTCCTCCTGCGTCATGGACTATCTTTGCTATTTCCAGGATGTCTTTTTCAAATAGACCGACCGTGTTTGGATTTGTGAGCATTAAAGCCGCGGTTTTCCCTGAGACCGCTTCCCTGAGGATTTTATGATCGACATAACCCTCCTCATCCGATGGTATCTCCACCACATCAAAACCAGCCATCGCTGCGCTCTTGGGATTTGTCCCATGCGCGGAATCAGGTACGATTACCTCGCTCCTGTTATCGTTCTTTCTTTCAAACCAGGATTTTATTATTGCCATTGATGTGAACTCGCCATTCGCCCCTGCCGCGGGCTGGAGCGAGAAGTCATCCATGCCACAGATTTCCATAAGGTGCTTCTTCAGCATGTACATTATTTTCAGGGAACCCTGGATCGTGGTTTCGTCTTGATACGGATGCACCATGTTCTGAGGAAGTGCTGCAAGGTATTCCGTGAACCTGGGATTGTACTTCATGGTGCAGGAGCCCAGCGGGTACATTCCTGTGTCCATGCCGAAGTTGAGCTTTGAGAGTGCGGTGTAGTGGCGGATCACTTCTGGTTCTGATAGTTCAGGAATGGCAAGGGAGGCGCGGGCGAGGGTATCGGGGAGGTGGGGGCACTTCTTGGAGGTGTTCTTTCTGGATTTTTCGAAGATGAGGCGAAAGTCGAAGTTATCGTTTTGTGTTCCTGTGTGCTCACTGCTTTCCTGCTTGGTACCATCAGCTCCGGTTTTTAATTCTTTATTGTAGATTGATATAACGGGGGTGGGTTAATTAGTTTTTGGAGTGGGGGGGATATTAGGGTTGATGAATGGGAAAATATGATGGATGTATGGGCGGAGTAACGGCCTGCTGATAAAAATCGGGAGCATCCACGCACAAGTGCATGAGTTTTTCTATAGCTTTTTGTTGTTTTGGCTTATATCAATTAGAAAAGGCACACAAAGTCTATTGGCAAAAAAGGGAAAAATCAAAGTTTAAACATGCCTTTCTCTCTGGTATAATTTCCAGCTCCTGATGTGCTGAAAGTGGCTGTTAAAATGACTTTTAAGGGTTCCAAAATAGACTCGCTGTTTTCGAATGCATCTGCTAGTTGTCGTAATCCTTCTTCAATTTTCTTAAAAATTGCCTCGTCAAGTTTAACAGTTATATCCCCAGATTTTACTCTCCGAAGGCGGTCGGTTAATGCCTGATAACCTGCAGTAAGAACGAGGTCAGCCAATAGAACGTCATCAGAGAATGCATACCTGTAGGTGCGGTTTGTAATTCCATATGCTGCAGAAAAATAATAGATTTTTTTCTCTATATTTTCTTCTCTTTTCATAAAAGCTTCAATTTTCCT
>JBDROC010000068.1:0-3533 GCA_043810475.1 Methanobacteriota archaeon
CGATATATCTTCTTCTGAGAATGTGGAAAATGAAACTGCTGACGAAAGAGGAGGCTCTTGCGGGTTTGAATGAGATGATACGATTGGGATGGAGATGTTCGACGGAACTGTATGCGGAGATATTGATGATAATAAGGTGAAGAAATGGAACCGCAGATAAACACAGATGAACGCAGATTTATGGCAGTGCATCCGCGTTTATCTGCGTTAATCTGCGGTTAATATGCGCTATAAAACCTCGCCTGTCTAAAACCTTTAAATTGTTTCATTACGAGTATATACTCATAATTAAACAACTCTCATTTCCCCGTCATCTCATCCAGCAGTTCCTTTGCCCTGTCAGCCCTGACCTTTCTCTCTTTCACCATTATTTCTGCGATCTTATCCACAAGCTCTCCTGTCGCGCCAGCCTGTATCGCCACGTTCCTTGAATGAAGCCCCATGTGACCTCTCTGTATCCCTTCTGTTGCAAGCGCACGCATGGCTGCGAAATTCTGAGCAAGACCAAGAGCCGCGAAAACCTCGCCCATCTCTATCGCGGTCTTCACACCCAGTATTTTTACTGCTGTGCGGGCTATGGGATTCGTCTTAGTGGCGCCGCCAACAAGACCCACAGCCATTGGCATCTCTATGGTTGCCACAAGGTCTTTGTTCGCGTTCTTCTCGTAGCATGACAGCGGTCGGTAAATCCCGGTGCGCGATGCATATACGTGCGCCCCTGCCTCGATGGCTCTTGTATCGTTACCTGTCGCAAGCACCGCTGCAGTGACGCCGTTCATGATGCCCTTATTGTGGGTTGCTGCACGGTATGGATCTGAGAAGGCGAAATTATATGCAGCGATTATCCCGTCCACGACCTCCTCGCCGCCGATGGCTTCTTTCGTGAAGACCGCTTTGGCTCTCATGATGCGTTTGTCAGCAAAATTAGATATTATGCGCAGATACACGCGCCCGCCAGTCAACTCTTCGATATATGGCGCCACAGTTTCTGCCATCGTGTTCACGGCATTGGCCCCCATTGCATCGCGGCAGTCCACTATAAGATGAGTGATCACCATCTTTCCGCCAGGAGTATCAATTACCCTCACTTCCACATCTTTAGCCCCGCCTCCGAACTTGACAAGTACAGGATCGACAACATTTGCGCGCCTGATTATCTCATCTTTCTTTTCAAGTATGCTCATCCTTGCACCTGCGGGATCAGCGATGCCCACAGCCTGTATCTGACCTATCATCACAGGACCTGTATTGCTAGTTGTGAACCCGCCGCCAACGCGTGCCATCCTGGCGGCGTTGCTTGCTGCGGCTATCACTGATGGTTCTTCGATCGCCATCGGGATCAGATAATCCTTCCCGTTGATCAGAAAATTCACAGCCACGCCCATTGGCACTTCCATCACACCGATAAGATTCTCGACCATCCTGTCAGCAGCGTCAAGCGACAATGCGCCTGCCGCGCTGATGCACGATGCCTCTTCCTGCGTGAGGTCTGCGAATTCTGATACGAGCCTTAGCCTTTCCTGCACAGCGAGTTTATAGAAACCTGATATTTTGGAAGTTTTTGTCATTAAAACACCCTCAGAGGATTTTAGATGGCTGGTTCGTATAAATAGATTTTCAGCATGGCTTCGAAACGTATATATTAAGAGAACATTATTAGAGGGAAAGCCCATATGGGCTGGTAGCTTAGACAGGCAGAGCGTCGGACTCTTAATCCGACGGCCGTGGGTTCAAATCCCTCCCAGCCCGCTTTGGTTTTTTTTCAGGTGAATAAAAAATTCTCTATCAAATTATTTAAAATATTTAATATATTTTTTATTTGAAAAACATAGAAACATTAAAATAATAAGAGTAATTATTTGCACATAAATATTATAGGAGGACGTATGAGAAACGTTATCATAAAACAACTGGATGAAAAAGACGAAGAGATCGCTGATGCACTTATTGCCATAGGCATGAGCAGAAATATCGCAAGAACGCTCAGCTATCTTCAGAACGTGGATGAAGCTACATCGGTTGAGCTTGAAAGGGTTGTCAGATTGCATCAACCTGAAGTAAGCATTGCCATGAAACAATTGAAAAAGCGTGACTGGATAAATGAACGCGAAAAGAAAAAAACAGGTAAAGGGAGACCATATAAGATATACTCGCTCAAGATAAGCTTTAATGATATAATCGCTCAGCTAGAAAAGCAACAGAAGAAAGCTGTTGACGATGCGCAGACAAAGATCAATAAATTGAAGGAAATGGGAGGATACTAACTTAATACAACCGTCTGCGCCTGTTATTTCGCGGGCCTCTTCTGATAATAGACTTATTCATTCTCCCCTCATTAGACTTATTTCCCTTTCCTTCCGGCATTCTCACGGCGACCTTATTGATAACAGGTAATTTCTCTTCCATTACCTCCACATTATTTTCTTTCAATACCTGTGAAAAATTATCATAATCCTTACTTGAAAGGATATTTATCGCTTTTCCATCCGCTCCGGCTCTTGCAGTTCTTCCTATCCTGTGGATATACTGCTTGCTTTCCCGGGGAATATCATAATTGTAGACATGGGAAACATCCGGGATATCGAGCCCTCTTGCAGCCACATCTGTGCATACAAGGACACAGGCTTTCCCTGAATGGAACCTTTCTATAATATTGTTCCGTTTGCCCTGGGGCAATCCGCCATGAATGGCCATGGCATCTACATCTGCAAATCTCAGGTTCTTTGCAACTTTGTCGGTATTTCTTTTGGTATTGCAGAAAACCATTACAAGATTTGAGTCCTCATGATTCAGAAGATGCACAAGCAAAGAGAATTTCATATCCTCTCCAACATCATAATAGGTCTGATGTAGTTTTTTCGGGTCAACAAAAGACTCTGCTGAGACCTGGAGCGGTTGTTTCATATGGGTGCGGGAAAGCCGGACAACATCCTTTGTTATCGTTGCTGAGAACAGAAGAGTCTGTCTTTCCTGGGGGCATTTCCTGATTATTCTCTCTACATCATCCTTAAATCCCATATCGAACATGCGGTCTGCCTCATCAAGTACAAGGGTTTTTACCCTGCCTAATTTGATAGTATTCCTTCCGATATGGTCGAGCAACCTGCCTGGTGTTCCTACCACGACATCTGCAGTCCTCAATCCCTGGATCTGTGGATTTATCCCTACACCACCATAGACCGCAATAATTCCCAGGGGTCTGTATTTTGAGAATTTCGTTAAAGCCTTTGCTACCTGCTCAGCCAGTTCCCTTGTGGGAACAAGGACGAGAGCCTGAAGCCCCTTTCCTTTTTCGGAACTCTGTATGATACCGGTACCAAATGCAAGTGTCTTTCCCGAACCGGTCGCAGACCCTGCAATGACATCTTTCCCGGCAATGATCAAAGGTATTGATTTTTCCTGTATCTCGCTGGGACTTTCAAACTTCGCATCATTTATTGACCTTAAAACAGGCTCACTGATGCCTAGATTTTTAAAACTTTCCATAATTTCTTTTTGAAAAAGCGTAATGCTATTTCTTATTAACCTCGTTA
>JBDROC010000069.1:0-6491 GCA_043810475.1 Methanobacteriota archaeon
AATGTAAGTTCATCCTTCCCAACATAAGGACGGGCTGATATGTCGAACATCCCGATAACTCCCCTGGGACGTGGCGAGTCTTTCTCAAGATAGGGCTGCTGGACTATTGTGTTACATCCTGCGCCCATCGGTGCGATCACACCGTTAGGGTCTGATTCGTCAAAGTTCGCCAGGGTGAAAAGACCTGAGAGAACGTCAGGTTTTGCATAGAATGTCACAACATCCGGGTCGTCTCCGCTATCGAGCATGTCCCACCTCTTGAATACAATGAATCGAGCAGGGGCTTTAAAGTGCGGCGCGTTCTTCATCATCTCTTTGACTATCTCTGGGGACTTCTTGTAACGTTCGCCTTCAAGTTTTCCCGGGATGCCGCATGAGAGAAAATACTCAAAACCAGGCATTAGCTTTTCCGAAAAGCCCAGGTACCTTTTCCCGCCAAAGCAACCTATTGAATCCACGTTAAAACAGAACGAGCGCCCTTTCCTTACGCTTGAGAGCGCACCAATAACGCATCTTGAGACTGAGCCTGGTGTTGCGAGTTCTGCACGTCCTTCCTCATCAGTATAATAGAACGCAAGGGGAAGTTCCGCATTGTTGAAATATTTTTTCCAGAGCGAGATGAATTTATCTCTAAGTTCCATATCCATACAAGATCCTCCTTTAATTATTGATCAATACATATCTGCATTATCTATTTGTATCCTTGCCATCTCTACTGCTTGTTTTGTATAATCCTTTCGGTTTATTCGTCCCCCGGTAAGCCAGCCTATTATGCCCATTTCATAACCTATATCGGGTCTCCCTGAAACAGGTAAAAATGCCTCTGAGATCGTTATTCCCTCCTCTACCACCATCCTCGTACATTCGGGAGGGTACTCGAAAGCAGGACCAAGACCAAGGTATATCCTGCTGCCGTCGTAAACTGCACAGCAGCAGAAATTCATATATCCGCTCACGGTCTGAGGGACACTGGATATCCCATCTTCGATCCCAACAGAATAAGTGCTATCCCTGAATGCTCCTTTTGCCCTGTTTATCGAGCCTCGTATGATCTCATCAAGGCATACGGGTTGTTCCCGCACACCCGAAGGACATGAAACACCTTCCACATGATATGATGGGAATACCTCCTTCACAGCATTGATCTTGTTCTGGTTCAACGAAGCCACGATGATACGTTTCATGGATGGGGTCTCCCATTGTTATTTTTGTTATTGAAGAATTTAATGAAGTACTTCCACCCTGTCTTGCATAATGGTTTTCTTGCCTCAGGGTCTTTCCTTAGCCAGTCCATGATATAAAAGAACTGCGCCTTGTACTCGTCCACGGTCTCCTCCACTATTGCTGGAGGATTCGGAACGCCAAGACTGCGAAGATATTCATTGAACAGCCGCTCTCCTTTTAACTGCGCGCTACCGTCTATTTTCATTACTTTGAAGTTATATCCATCGTCCTTCAGCCACTTCGCGGTTTTATCATGTATGCAGCCAGAGCATATCTCTATTTCATCATCTTTTGTGACATTCAATTTGATGAATCCCTGCTCTACAATGCCCCTTGCGCTGTCCATATAGGTCTTTTTCTTGAAGTTCTCAAGGTCAAATAGCTTGATCGGGACGATATCGTAATGAATATCTTCTGTCTCCTTCCTGACAACGATGATGCCCACTCCTCCCACCGGCGTGCCCCATCCCTGATCGTCTATCTGTATTGTCATAGTTCAAGATGAATTTTCATAGCTTTCTCAATTTCGTTCAATATCGAGTCAGGTATTTTCCCGATCCTCTCTTTGAGCCTCTTCTTGTCCACAGTTCTTATTTGATTTGTTTTGACCTTGGAATCGCTTGAAATATTCCCAATACCCTTTTTTAATAATACTTCAAAAGGATACACCTTCCCTACACTTGAAGTTACTGGAAGGACAGTAATAGTATCGGCAAGTTCATTGTTAATATCGTTTGAGATCACGACAGCAGGTCTTGTTTTTCCAATTTCGAAGCCCTGGATTGGATCAAGTGTGACCCAATAAAGATCTCCCCTCTTAATCAATTCCATCTCCAGAAGTTGTATCCCAATCAAGAGAAAGTTCATGATCTTCCATTCTTCTTATCTGGTACCCTTCGGTCATTTCCTTTATGAGATTGGCTTTTTCTTCTCTTTCAATCCGTTCTCTTATCGCTTCAGCTATAAATGCAGATTTATTCTTCACATTTCTCAACATCTGTGCAATTTCCATGGGGAGGGTTATATTTACTCTTACTGTATTCATTATGCACCTGAATTGAAGTATTATTGGTGTGTATATTGTTTGTACTTAATAATGATTTCCCTCTATCTTGTTAAGTTTACTTTGGGCTCAAATAATTATTTAATACAATCAGGCTATGGTGGATCAGTTGTAAAACGGTGATTGCAAAATGGTTGGTCCTGAAATAAGACGCAAAGTGCGAGAAATAGATGCAAGAGGGAATGATAAAAAGCAGAAGGAGCGGGAGTGCATTGTAAAACAGAGCTGCAAGTCCCGCACGAATATTTTTATGCTGGCGATCGTGCTGGGGGCACTGATCGTTGGATTTATGATTTTTGCGCCGGGTTCAGATGATTCCCGTGACGCAAAACCTTATCCAGCTAATAATTATGTTCCTGAAAAATCGGATAAATCTTTAAATAAAAATAATTCGTATTAATACAAACAAGGAGTGATCATGGATTTCGTATCGCGGGTCAGGAAAAACCTTGAAGGAAAGCTGCGCATAGAGGACGGCAACTGCGGCACCACGCACAAGGTATTGAAGGAAATATCCCTCCTGGGAGGAAGGGCAGTAACATGGGAGCAGCCAGACGGCGTGCGCTCCTCGATACTGGATGACAAAGGCAACGTGGTGGGACGGGGCGAGGGAATAACCTGGCCTCCAGCAATCCTGTTCGCCCTCGTTGAAGGCGGTTTTTTCCCGAAGCAAATAGAATCAGAGCTCACTAAATCGCTCCAGTGCATCCTGGATATGGAGAAGGTGGCTGACATCTACGGCTACGGCAGGGTAGTAACGCCTGTGGCTGCTGCGTATAACGAGGTCTGGAAGAATGGGGGCAGGGTGGCTATCAGGCGCAATTCATGGGGCGTGGAAGTGGTATTTATTGATAAAGACGACAGGGAGATGGCTGTGGGACCTATATCTTACTGTCCTACATGTGGGACAGCAGCAACGATACCGAGGGCGCCTGAGCTTGCGGCGCGGATAAAAGAGGAACTGAAGGACAAACGGAACACAGGGAAGGATAAATTCGAACGCGGAATGGAGAACCATTTCTTCTATAAGAACGGCAGGGTATGCTGTGAGATAAAAGAGAATGGAAAGGTGCTTGGCAGAGCTCTCAGGTGCTGCATAGCATACGCAGGCGTTGTGGCAGAGGTGCATGCAGGCATCGCAGGACCGAAATGGGGGGCGCTGTTCAAGGAATACTGCAAGATATGCCCGGTAAAGCTTTGCAGGAAAGGAAAAAGCACCGGAGAAGAGGCGAACAATCTCATGACAGCCATGGAAAAAAGGAACATCACAACTGATGTCAGGATGGATACTTATATCACAGCGCTTTCTAAAAAGGACGGAGAGCTCATCGGAAAGGGCATCGGGACAGTATGCGCCTTCTCATCGCTGTTATATGCTGCTGCAAAATGCATCCAGCTTCGTTCCCAGATCGAAGTTGAAAGGGTTTGAGGAACTATGCACGAAATATCGATAGCTGGAGCCATTATTGATTCTGTGCTTGACTGTGCGAAGAAAAATAATGCAAAAAAAGTTGAAGAGATTTTCATCGAGGTTGGAGAGCTCACTGCCCTTAATCCTGATCAGTTGAAGTTCATCTTCGAGACGATCACCAGGGGGACTGTTGCAGACGGGGCAAGATACGATATTCAGGTCGTCAAACCCCTGATAAGCTGCAGAAAATGCTCATATAGCGGCACGATTGAATTTTTCGAGAGACTTCATTTTTTCCTTCCCGTAATAAAGTGCCCGGATTGCGGGGATTCTGATGTGGATATTGTCGCGGGGAGAGAGTGTTGCGTTAAGAAAATAAGGATCTCATGAAAACATTTATCAGTATTGTAAATAACAGTGACAAGCATGAAACTATTTGTCCCCTCCCCAGGACACATCAACAGCCTTAAGGAACTGCTCACAGCAAAAGATAAGATATATTCAATCTTCATGGCAGGTTCTCCTGATTATATCGGTACGGGCAGGAGCAACCTTGCCTCTCCGCAGCTTGAAGAGATCGCCACGCAGACCGAATACGCTCACAAGAATGGGGTAAAGATGGAACTTGTGTTGAACTCAAGCTGCATGGGAGGACGCCAGCTCACACCCGAGGGCTTCAGGATCAATCACTGGTATATCGAACAGCTTGCGAACATGGGTGTGGATTCCATCGTTGTGGCTGATCCCTACCTTGTGGAAACAATAGCAAGGGACTTCGATGATGTCATGGTAGTTGTTTCGGTGCTCGCATTCGTGGATTCACCCCAGAAAGCTGAAATGTTCGTGAACCTTGGCGCGGATTCCATCGTCATCGATTCTAACGTTAACAGGCATTTTGATGTGCTGCATGCCATACGCGACTCCGTTGACTGCGAACTCAAACTGCTTGTGAACGAGGGCTGCCTGTATCGCTGTCCGTTCAGGTATGCGCATTTTAATTTTTTCTCGCACGCGTTCGGTCCAGAGCCCAGACCAAATGTACTGGACGACTATTATTATTATAAATGCCTTGAACTGCGCATCGAGAACCCGGAGCAGATAATAAAATCACCCTGGATAAGACCGGAAGATCTCAAACTGTATAAGGATATCACTGATGTATATAAGATCGGTGGCAGGACGCATTTTATTGAGTGGATACTCAACTGCGTTAATGCTTATTATGGCGAGAGCTATAACGGGAACCTCATGGACCTGCTGGACTGCCCCAAAGACCTGAAAGACCTGTTCTACATCCCTAACAAGAGCCTTGACGGTATCCTTGAGAAACAGTGGATGAACTGCAAAAAAGTTTGCGGCAAATGCGGGTACTGCAAAGCATTCACGAAAAAGGTCACGCAGGTATATTCAGGAGGCGGGACAGAGTTTGAGGCGCATTCGCCCCTTGATGCATTTACGGTGAAAGTATGATAACATCAGAACTTTTGAAAAACAGAGCCAATTTTGAAGAGAAATTAAGGAAACTGATAGGCAGACCCATACTTTTAATAGAACTTGACATGTTCGCCCTGCCCTGCGGATGCTCCGGGATCACTGCCAATACACGCGGGCTTGAGGTTGATGACCTTGATGTGTTCGAGCCCCAGATGCTGGCGCTTGTGAAGGAGATGGCAGCGAATCTTGAAGTAAAGCCATCCGTGATATTTGCACGCCTTGTGCCCGGAAGTTCCATAGTTGCATCGCTTAACTGGCGTGTGCTATGCAGCAGGTGTTATCCCGATTTCGCGCGTGGTGAGGGGAAGACGCCAAGACCTGATCTTTATTTGCTGCAGTTTGAGAGAAGGAAATGATTTTTACTTAATACATGACTTTCGGCCATTTCATTTATCATAACGGATTAAACTAAAGTAATTTAAAATTATATCTATTTCCATATATATCTTTAATTCCCAAATTATCATCCTGAATAATCACCCCTCCTCCGCATCGCCTGTTCGCAATCGTGGGCTGGGGGCTTGCCTGCCTTGATGGGATGGGCTTTTTTTATTTGCAGAGGGGGACGTGGGGCTTATGGATGGGGGGCGGGGGAGGGGTGTATGGGTGAGTTGGATGATGGGGGGCGGGATGGAGAGTCGAAATTCAGGAAATCAGATGGTTGATAGTGTGATAATATCCATTAAAGATATTCATTTTGATTTCAATACATGGGAGCATTTTATATGCATCCCTCTTATTGATCTTTTAACCATTCCAGTCTTTTTATTTCTGCTTGCTTAAGTATACGGATCAACAAGTCGATACTAATCTCTTTTTTGTGTGGGTTAGGTATGGTCAAAACAAGATTACCTTTTATCATGTATGGGTGCCTTCCACCAGAGAATGGACCTTCGAATCCAAAGTCCTTCAATCTCTTAACAAGTTCTTTCCATGATACCGGCATCAATTTTGTCAAAAGACCCCACCATCTTTGGTTCTTTGAATTTCTTATGACCTATTGAAGGAATTGAAAGCCCTTTTTTTAATCTGATGATTACCCATCCTTCAATTGTTTCGGCAAGATTCCTTCGACACTCCTCAAGGTTTTTCCCGGTCGACCAGACTCCTTTTAATCCCGGAACTTCACCATAATAAGGCTCGTCATCCTCAATTATCTCATATTTTGCCTTTTCCAGTGCTGCGTTTATATATTCCAGTATCATGCTGAATCTCTTTATTTAATATTCATAATTGCTCTTAATATAACTTTTTATTGCATGCAATAATCCAGAGAAGCCAATACCTCATCCTGAATAA
>JBDROC010000070.1:0-2658 GCA_043810475.1 Methanobacteriota archaeon
GGCGCGTCCTTACTCCGAACCCCAGGTACACGGATGAAGAGAGGGACATCGTATATGCTTCGCTTGCTTATATGGCAAAACTGCTGACAGAGTGCGGCGTTAATGTCTTTATAGACGCCACTGCGAACAGAAGAAGATACCGCGACGCAGCGCGAAGCATTATCCCGCATTTTGCCGAGGCGTACATAAGGTGCCCGCTTGAGGTGTGCATGGAGCGCGAGGCACACAGGAAGGCTGTATTTTCGCCAAAGGGCATCTACAAAAAATCAACGCAAGATGGTGCTAATGTGCCGGGAGTCAATGTTCCATATGAGGAACCGCTCAACCCGGAAATAGTGATAGATAGCTATAATATGAGGCCTTATGAGAGCGCAAAAATAGCAGCTGATGCGATCATAGCACGGTTTGGAGTTGGGCATGGAAATTGAAACGCTTATCGATATCGGAACTGAGATCAGGAATGTAATTCGCTCCTTTATACATGATAACGCGGATTATGCGGAAATGCTTGTGCAGCGCCCAAAGGATATCACGCGAAGGATGGATATGGCAGCAGAACATGCGCTTGATGAGGCGCTCACGAAGCGCGGTCTGTCAGCGAGGATAATTTCAGAGGAACTCGGTGATCGCATCGTTGGCAAGCATCCTGAGTTCATGCTTGTCTTTGACCCTATTGACGGTTCTACGAATGCCGCGTGCGGCATCCCGTTCTTTTGCACGTCACTTGCTTATACCGAAAAGACCGATATCGCGGGATTCGAGGACATCACTATGGCCGTGATATGTGATATTAAAAATAATACCTATTGCGCGGAGAAAGGAAAAGGAGCACTACTTAATGGAAAACGGATAACTGGTGGAAAATGCGGCGCGCGTCCAAAGCCAGTAGTATCAGTCTATTCATACGGTGTTCCGCAAGTTCCGGCAGGTCTGATAGAGCTTGAAAAATCCATCATAGTAAGGGCACTGGGTAGCATTGCCCTTGATATGTGCTATGTTGCGGACAACACGCTGGACGGCGTTATTGATACACGCGGGCTTGTGAGCGGCTATGATATCATGGCATCAGCTCTTGTATTGAATGAAGCGGGCGGACAGCTTTGCGACCTCAGGGGAAAGCCAATAATTGATGATGATGTGAAAGCTACTGGAATTTCGTTGATCGGGACGAAAAATAATGACCTTAATGAAAGAATTGTAAGAGAATTAGCGATAAATTAAAATGCTATAAAAACATATAAGGCACCTATGGCAAAAAAGAAAGAAGGCAGCGGTCTCATGTCCTCTGCAGGTTTAATGCGGTATTATGACTCAGAAGAGACCTCTTTTCAGATACCTCCAAAAACAGTAGTTATCATTGCCCTGGCAGCTGGACTGGCTGTTCTGGCTTTGAACGCGACTTATGGTATATGGCCTTAAGGGTTACGAAAGAAAACTTCATTTTCGCTCAAGCCCTTAGTTCTTCCATGTGCTGTATCCTTTTCCTGATCAGCTCTTCAGTACCAATGTCCCGCCTGCTGTAAAGCCTTCCTTTTAAGGCACAGATGCCATCCTGCGCTATTTTTTCAGCATCATGAATGGTACTTGCTGTACCAAGAACTGCAACTGCTCTTGAACCGGTAGTGAAAACCTTTCCATCCTTTTCATAAACGCTCGAATAGAAAACATGCGCATTTCGGATGCTCCCGATCTCCACGACCGAATCCTTTACCGGATCGTCCGGGTAGCCTTCCGGGACTGCATATTTACATACCGTAGCCTGCTTCTTAAAAGCCACCTTTGTTTCACCAAGAGTCCCGGTCACCACAGCCATACACACATCAAGGAAATCATTATCGAGAAGCGGTATCACGTTCATGGCTTCAGGGTCGCCAAAGCGTGCATTGAACTCAATGACAGAGATGCCCTTCGCTGTTGCCATGAACTGACCGTAAAGTATGCCCTGGTAGGGGATGCCTGTCTCTTTCCTGATAGCCCAAACTGCATCGCTCATTATATTTTTTGCACCTGAGTAATCGGACTCTTTCATGAACGGGAGGATATCTTTTGCGTCGTTGTACGAACCCATCCCGCCTGTGTTTGGTCCCTTATCTCCAACAAACGCCCTCTTGTGGTCATGCACTGCAGGGGCAAAGGCAAGGGTGCTGCCGTCCACGAACGCCTGGACTGTGAACTCCTCGCCGATAAGCCGCTCCTCGATCACAAGGTCGTCGTTCTTCAATACTTCACGGGCGTAAATCTTTGCACCTTCGATGCCGAAGTGGTCGCCCATTACCTTAACGCCTTTCCCGCCTGTGAGTCCTGCAGGTTTTATGACCACGTCGTCCAGTTCGTCAATATACTCATCAGTCCCGCTCTGTCCTTTCCTGAACACCCTGAATCCGGGAAGACCTGCGATATTATATTTCTTCATGAAATCGCGAGTCCAGGCTTTGTCAAACTCTATCTGCGCGGCAAGCTTTCGCGGACCGACGACCAGGATACCTGCGTCCCATAGCTTATCAGGGATGCCTGCTGCAAGCGGCGTCTCTGGACCAATGATCGCAAGCTCTATTTTGTTCCTGACCGCAAAATCAACTATTGCGGGGTCTGTTTCTTTAATAAGAATGAACTCTTTGCACAGTCCTGCTATTCCGGGATTTTTTTTGCCCATCGCTG
>JBDROC010000071.1:0-5663 GCA_043810475.1 Methanobacteriota archaeon
TCTAAGAGTTCTTCAGCATTCTTCAGGAATTCACCTGCAAGCACTGCTGCCGTTGTTGTGCCATCTCCGACCTCATCATCCTGGGTCTTTGCGACTTCCACGATCATCTTGGCTGCCGGATGCTGGATGTCCATTGTCTGGAGAATGGTGGCGCCATCATTCGTGATCACGATATCCCCCAGCGCGTCCACGAGCATTTTATCCATACCCTTTGGTCCCAGGGTCGTCCTGACCGCTGCGGCTACCGCCTTTGCGGCCATTATATTATTGTTCTGCGCTTCTCTTCCTTTTGTCCTCTGACTGCCTTCTCTTAGAATAAAAATTTGCTGTCCTGCTAATTGTCCTGCCATAATAACCTCCGTTAAAATGTTATTTTTTTAATCAAATCTATAAAGGCCTGCGTAAGTAAGTCTGGTAAAAATGCAAAGCTTTTTACGAAAAACCCCCTGATTTGATATAGCCTTTGATTGTTGTAAGTAATATATAAGGTAGGGTAAAATTTGGTAAAATGAAAAAAAGGATAGGGATCCGTGAAGGGAATGTAATCGGTTCGAAAAGGGATATAGTTATCATTCAGATATTTGGCTTTTCCGATCGTGTTCGCGTTCAAAACCATGATGCAATAGCCAAAAATATTCATAAACCGGTAACCAGTCACATTCCCCAAAACATTAATAAACACAGGAGTCAGAGTATAGTCTGGAGACTAGGAATAGACTATCTTGACCTATTAAAAGGTTAGGATGCATAGATAAGGAAAAATCGAACAGATGCGAGGTAAAAATATGTCAAAACTTAATAAGAGAAGTCTTGAAAGAAAAGGTGAAAAAAAACAGAAGATCCTGGACACCAAATTGATGGAGGAGCATCTTGTGGATTTAACAAAAGTAAAGGGAGAACTGGAAGAACTTCCTGAGGAAGAAAGGTGAAGGTGAAGGTAAAGATCCTTTCCGGTGGAGTCAAAGAGCAAGTAATGGATGTATGTGCGGATGAAACTTATGAAGAGCTGTTGCATTCGCTACATATCAATCCAGAGATAGTTATCGTATTTCGTAGCGGTGTTCCCGTTCCCCTGGATGAGAAACTGACCTGTGATGATGTGGACATCCTGAGAGTAGTTACGGGAGGAAATCGATAACTATAAATTCTTATAACGACTCTATCATTACGGAGACGGCGACGAAGGGCACCGTTGATATAAATGAACAAAAAAATATCTGAAATCCATCAAGAACGACCTGTATTGATAAAGGGGGACAAAAAAGAAATGCAAGATCTTGAATATTGGGTAATAGAGGAATTCTACGTTCCATTTCAGGCATCTTAATTTTTTTTTGATGAAGTATGGAAGTAGCTGGAATTTGCAGTATCTGTGGGCGTCCGGGAAAGCTGGAGACATGCATGTTGTGTGGAAGACCAGTGTGCCAAAGGTGTATTACAGCAGAAGGGGTATGCACCATGTGCGCCCATGGCAGGCATTATTCGGCTTCAAGGACGTAGAAATACCGGGACGAGATCGAATCGCTGATAGATTTAAGGAGAAGCGGTTTTGCAGTTTCGACATCTACAGCGATGCCAAATACACCCAGTGGTATGGAAATTGAAGCCTGGAATGGGCTACCTGCGACATCACCCCAGTTACCGAAGGCCTTTTTGAGGATATTTTTCGTATTAAGCTCCTTGTTCTTGGATTCAACGTAAACCTGTATCTTTGTGGCATCCACTGCAAATACAAGGGCTGTAGATATCCCTTCAATATCAAGCATGTATTTGCAGACCTTGGGTATAGTAGTTGTATCCTTCACAAAACCAACATTGGTAAACAGGGACGCTCCTTTTATTATTTTATTGGCGATCGCGCGCGATAGATCTTCAAAAGTTTCAAGCTTTGCTGAAGGATGTTCAAGGCTGTTCAGCAGTTCCGTGTCCATGTACCTGTGGATATACCAGTATGCTTCGATGTCTTCAAGCGTAAATTTCGTTACAAGGGTACTGGTCTTTTCCCTGATGGCAAATAGGAGGAGAGTTGCCAGCCGCTTGTCTATCGCCACACCAAACGTCTTTAAATATTCTATCATGATGCTGGATGTGGTATCAGTGGTACGGATATCCTGATATTTGCATCGTATTTTTTCCGTATTACCCAGAGTGTGACCGATCACAATGGTGGGAGTAAATTTCTCTCCTGTCAGCTCTGTGGGCAAAAGGTCAACAAAAGCTATTTCTTTCTGGGACTGTGAAATCGCTGGCGTTTTCGTGACGTCGTCCCCGAGAATGTTCGTAATAGTTTTGTTCTGGATAGTGCCGGTATAGTATATGGTAGCATCCATGCTGTAATGTTCTGCAATGCGCTTAAGAGCAAGAGAGCTTGCAAGCGAGTCTGAATCGGGGTTGTTCCTTGTATAGATTATGAGCCTCTCACCCTGTTTCGAAACTAGCTTTTTAAAAGCCCTCTGTTTCCAGAAATTCAATCTTTTGCCCATCTGAAGCTATATTAATCATTCTTTCTGGATATATGTTTTGTCAATTGCTTCTTTTTTGGGACCGTTCTTTGTAAGGATCCATGCTTTTTTCCTGTAATAACCCAGGGGATGTGAGATCCTCTCGCACAGGGGCTCTTTGCCAATGCAGTTCCCGTAAGTGACCATAGTATCGCAGGAGGGCGATTTATAGACAGTTCCCGTGGCACCATGTATGTGCATTACCTGGTATCGCGTTCGCTCCTCATCGAAATCAGGAGATACCCGGAACAGTCCGATGACCCCTTCAACATTCATCCCTATATTCAGTAGAAATGAGGTAAGGGCAAACCTCATCGAATGAGAGAGGTTCACAGCGTTCTGTACCCCGGAGAGAGCATGCGCCATGCAAGGTGGGAAGCAGTCAGGCATTATTTCACTGAACTCCCCCATGCTGAACTCGGATTTGCGCGCGCTAAGTGCCTCACGTATTTCCTTCAGTTGTTCCTCAAGAGTCGTGCATATATCAGGGGGCACATCAAGCGGCATCCCTGATTCAATCCTCTTCCTAATGGCCTCTTCAATAATACGAGAAAATTTTTCCTTTGAGAGATGCACCCATCCATGATCCATTTTCCTGTTTATCAGCTTCCATTCGTGTTCATGAATAGCGCTTGCATGGCGGATATAATCCGTAAAATGGATAACATACTCACGCTCATCGATCTTTGACGCGATATTGAACTCTTCTGCAAAATCCTTAAGATCAATGTCCGAAAGTTTCTTTAATAGATCATAGGAAGATTTTGCTTCAGCAAGTGCATACCGTTTGAGAAGGTAACCGTCATTAATGCATGAGACAAGTATCCTGGCAACAGGATATGACAGCAATTCCTTTTCAGCACTTGTCGTGTCCGTGCACACCTGTCTTTTTATCCCATCCCCGATCGTGGAAAGAACGCGCTCTTTCCCCCGCTCTCTTACCTGTGCGAACGCCCTGTCGAAAAATAGTTCATCAAGCTTGAAATCAAGGGCTTCTACATATTTTAACGCCCCGCTAATATAAGGAAATTGAGCAAACCCGAAAACATCCATGCCTATTCAGATTCGACCCTGGGAGCCAGCATGTAACTTACATCGCCATGTCCCTCTGCGATCTTGAACCTTATCTTCAGAGGATAATCCCTTCCAACATCTATCATTACTTCCGGGGTTTTTCCAGCGATCTTGCTTATATCAGTAAGATAATCAAGCGAGAACAGGGACTTTGCTTCGCCTGGTTTGAGCTCTATCAACTGGTCTTTTGTCATCTCAAGCTGGACCTTATCAGTATCGCCCTCGGCTTCCATGAAAAAAATATCTCCTCTCACTCCGATCGACATATAATCGCTGACTTTTTCAGCGGCTTTCACCGCTCTTTTCAGGTCTTCTCCGCGGATCACGATATGTGCAGGAAGCTCAAGTGCTGGAACTTTTGGTTCTTTCCTGATAGATGAGGGGTCGAGTAAGGACATGGTATATGAAAGTCCGCGCATCCTGAGAATTAACTTGTGCGCTGTTTCATCAAGGTCAAGTTCGATGTTGTCCCCTTTATCTGCCATTTCCATTATACCGTTCAGTTTGGTCAGGTCTATCCCGAGTTCGCCGTCAGTCGCTTCAAAAGAATCGAATGCATCTCCTGCAAGGTCAAGACTGACCATAGCGACATTGGCTGGGTCTACTGCTCTGACAGAGAGACCATCTGGAGTAAGTTTGAGTTTTGCTTCATCTACAAGGGTTGATACAGATTCAATAGCTTCCTTTAGTTTTTCTGCGCCAATTACTGCCTTAAACATTTTCAGCCTCCATCGTATATTATAATCCATTATATTAATAAATTATCCTATCATTCGATATGCCGATACTTTCATATCTAACTTCCGCTTTTATATTAAAAAATGACAGGACGTTCGATAGATATCGCGCTGACCAATATTGAAGCAGGAAGCGACATGGAAGAACTGTACGAAAATGTCTGTACGCTTTCAAGCGACCCCGAGCTGTGTTTTAATTACGCTGAAACAGATGACCTCAAGAAATGGGGATTTTCCGAAGGATGTTTCACCTGCCTGCTCCATGATAAAAAAGACGTATTTATTCAGGTCATTGCCACATATTCTGACAGTGAAGGCGCAAACCGCGCATATAATGCTAACGTGGATTATCTAATAAAAAATGACTATGGAAGTCCTGTTAAAGCAAAGACACTGGGTGAATTATCTGTACTATTTAAGAAGGAACAGAGTGATGGGGTTGCCTTTAATCTGATATTCCTCAAAAACAGGGTACATGCCGCGCTCAGTGCAAAATATAAATATGATAATCCCAACAATGTTAAGCATATTCTCGGTCTTGCTGAAAAAATTGAAGGGAAAATATTGCAATAATAAATAACAGAACCCCAAACCCCGGTGTGGATTTCCCTTTTTCACTCTCGGTTTTCTCTCCCTGCATCCTGGGGGTCGGTATGGTTATCGGCACGTCCTTTAATGTTACAGCATTTGAAAGAGGATAATTATCCTTTGCTTTTCCATCTCCCAGGATATTGACTGCTCCAGTGGTTTTATGGGTGTTCCAGTAGTTGCCGGATTTACCATTGTCCCATGAATTCATCTCGCTGTTATCGAAAGCCTGTTCTATATTATCTATTAAATTATTCCCATATATCATACATCCACGGGCAGAATCTGCATAGATACCGATCTGGTTTCCCTGGATCTGGTTCCCATATATTTTATTGTCCAGGGATGAAAAGATATTGATGCCTTGTCTGCCATTTGACTGGATCTTGTTGCCAGCGATAACGTTGTTATTGCTTGATTGGTATATGGCAATCCCTGCCGTGTTATTGATAAATATTGAATTAACTATCTTGTTGTTGTTCGCATTATAGAGGCTCACACCTGCATCCTCTTTGCCGCTGCCACCGTTGTTCTGTATAGTAAGCCCGCTAATAGTTACGTCGTCAGTCTCTATTCTTATGACACTACCTGTTTTTTTGCCGTCGATAATGGTTTTCTCCTTATTTTTCCCCATTATCACGATACTGCTCTTTGTCATGACCACATTTTCATAATAAGTGCCTTCACTGACAGAGATAACATCACCGATCTCTGAAGCATCGATAGCAGACTGAATAGTGGAATATTCCTGCCCTTGCCCAAC
>JBDROC010000072.1:0-2794 GCA_043810475.1 Methanobacteriota archaeon
TGAACAACTCGCCAAAACCCGGTATCTCTTTTTCAAGATATGGCGACACTGATTCGATGGTGACATCTGTGGGAGATAGACCAGTTCCCCCGGTAAAGATTATAACGTCAGCCTCAGAATACAGGAAATTCTTTAAACATAGTCTTATAAATTAAATATCATAAGGGAACAGCTCGTAATGAACTACTTCTCCTCCCTGCACCTGTATCATCCACCAGATGAGCTTTCCTGAGGCGTCTTCAGCCCGCTCGGGTCGGTCGGTTGACCCGTATTTCACATATCTTGATGTGCTGACCGTAAGTATTGCATATCTATACGAACCCTGCGTGTTTTCTTTGTGAAGCCCGGGTATGTCCATGATCGTTGTTATAAGCCAAAAGATATATGAAGGTATTTGTATGAACAAGGAACTGTACAGACCAATAGCAAGGGCGATAACGGCTCTTATTCTTATCATACTTATCAAATTCGCTGCTGTGCTGACGCTTAAGAACACGGTAGAGTTCTATTCTTTTGTGGATATTGCGTTATCTATTGCAGTGATAATAATACTGCTGAAGTTCAGGGTTGAGCTGAACAATGTAATAACTAATGAAGACTCACGGTCTATAGTAACAGGGCTTGTTCTTACGCTTGTGATAATAACGTTGTATGTTACATTTCGACCTTATTCCGAATTTCTGCCCAACGGGATATATCATATCGTTTTTTTCCTGCTCCTCATGGTTCCTTTGTATTTTCTATGGGAAGTCGTTCATAAGAATGCAGACCGTTTATCAGAACTTTTTGTCCTGACTGAAAAACGGATAACATGTTCGTGCGGACGGGAAAACCCAACATCAAACAAATACTGCGGCGGGTGTGGCTCGCACCTGGTCCAAAGAGGGGATTCGGAATAAAATGAATAAAGAGACCCGGAACCTTTCCATCAAAGACCAGAAATGCCCCACATGCGGAAGCTGGATGAAGTACGAGATGAAAAAAAGCGAAAAAGGACTGGATATCATCACCTATTCCTGTCCTGAATGCGGTCTCACCTATAGTGCAGATGGGTAACGATAATTTAATTGAGGGTTGTTTGGGTTGAAGAAATAGTATTCATCAAAACGAATGGAACACGGATGACACGGATTCGACGGATACGCACGGATTTGGGGTTTCTGATTCAAATCTTTCCTTCTGTTAATTCGGCATAAAGCATTTTGGTCTCTCCTTTTTGATTGAACGCGAAAACCAGATCAATCGTATCTGTGTGCATCCGTGTGATCCGTGTCATCCGTGTTCTAAATCATTTGCCCCAATTTATACTTTAAGAGAGAGCGGAGTGAAAGTATTATTTTTACAATACCGAACTTTAAGTAATGAAAAAGCTTAACAGTATTATCAAGAAGTGAACTGGCAGTCATGAACCTTAATAAAACCGGATTTTCAACACGTGCGATCCATGCAGGTGAAAAGAAAACAGAGATCGGAGCTATGGTACCCCCAATATATCAGACCGCGCCTTTTGTATTCAAAGACGCAGCCCACGGGGCAAGGCTGATGAGCGGGAAAGAAAAAGGTTATGTCTATTCCCGCGGTCTGAATCCTACCACTGAGGTGCTTGAGGAAAAGATAGCCGATCTTGAAGGTGGAGAGGCTGCACTGGCGCAGGCATCTGGAATGGCAGCCATCAGCGCGGCGGTATTAGCCTCGGTGAAAGCTGGCGACCATGTTATCGCAGATGAAGTAATATATGGAAACACATACGACCTTTTCGTTGACCTCGCAAAATTTGGGGTAAAAGTGAGTTTTGTGAATACCTCTGACCTTAACAGCGTTGAAAATGCGTTTCTCCCGGATACAAAGCTTGTGTTCTTTGAGACCCCCGCAAATCCTACTATGAAACTGACAGATATAAAGGCGGTGTCTGATATCGCACATGAGAAAGGGTCACTGGTTTTTGTGGACAATACCTTCATGACCCCTTATTTCCAGCGACCCCTATCGCTTGGCGCAGATGTGGTGGTGCACAGCGCCACAAAATACCTGAACGGTCACGGGGACACGATAGGCGGCATTGTGGTGGGGAAATCTACGTTCATCAGCTCAACAAGGCACACTGCAAAGAACATTGGTGGAGCCTTAAGTCCTTTTAACGCCTGGCTTATAATCAGGGGGATGAAGACCCTTGCGGTAAGGATGGACAGGCATGATTCAAATGCAATGGATATTGCAAGGTTCCTTGAGGGTCATGAGAAGATAGAACGTGTGCTCTATCCCGGACTTTCGAGCTTCCCGCAAAAAGACATTGCAGGAAAGCAGATGGATGGCAATGGAGGAATGATAGCTTTTGTTCTTAAAAATGCAAGAGATGTCCCTTTATTTCTGAATGCCCTGAAGCTGTGTACCCTTGCGGTGAGCCTGGGTGAGACAGCGACCCTGGTACAGCATCCTGCGTCAATGACCCATGCCGTCATCCCGCGGGAGAACAGGTTAAAATATGGCATTCCGGACGAACTTGTGCGCATGTCTGTAGGGCTTGAGGATGTCGAAGATATAATTGCAGATGTAAAACAGGCTCTATTAGGTATATAAAGGGGTAAAATCGGGCATTTATCTTAACAAAGGACTTATATTCAATGTGAACCGATGTGAAATATATGAAATTCAGTATCGTACTTGAAGAGGATTTAGAGGATGGTGGATATATTGTGCATTGTCCTGCTCTTAAAGGATGCTGGGTTGACAAATGAAGAGTTTTTAAACCTTTGTTATAAAAAAGGAAAATAATGATCAAATAATAATTTACTTC
>JBDROC010000073.1:0-5931 GCA_043810475.1 Methanobacteriota archaeon
GAGTTCAGGCTGACAATCGTCTTAACGTTAAATGGTCTTGTCACTCCTGCAACTGCACGCATCATAACAGGGGGACCGATGGCAACAACCCTGTCAACTTTCGTCCCTCTTTCGAGGATCTTCTTGACGATATCTGTTACAAAACCATGGTGTCCTTTTGTCCCGTCGTCCGTGGTGATGAACAGTTCGTCGCTCACCTCACGCATCCTGTCTTCCCAGAGAAGGAGGTTTGCACTGCGCGCTCCTATAATAGATATGACTTTATTTCCTGCTTCCTTGAAAGCACGGGTCTGCGGAAAGACCGGAGCTATTCCAACGCCACCGCCTACAAGTATTACAGTCCCCACTTTTTCGATATGTGCCGGATTTCCAAGCGGACCTATAAAATCAAGGAGTTCATCGCCGGCTTTCATGGATGCAAGGTGCATTGTGGTCTTGCCAACTGCCTGAAATATCATCGTGATAGAACCGTTTTTCCTGTCAAAATCCGCTATTGTGAGCGGTATCCTCTCCCCTTTCTCATCGATCCTCAGTATGACGAACTGTCCAGGCTGCGCTTTTTTGGCAATGCGCGGCGCGCTGATGTTCATAAGATATATCGTCGGGACAAGTTCATGATTATTTAATATCTTAAAAGGCATGGGTTCATCTCGATGGCTCTTAAGTTAGTCTGGATTAAAAAGATTTCCATAAACTTTAATTAACAGCAGAAGCATTAATCAGAAAACAGGAAGACTCTATGGTACTTGACAAACTGGGCGGTTCGCTTCAGGACGCACTCAAAAAGCTCGTAGGAGCTGGCAGGATAGACGAGCGGGTAGTGGAAGAAGTTGTAAAGGACATCCAGCGCGCACTCCTGCAGGCAGATGTGAACGTCAAACTGGTGATGACCTTATCCCAGAAGATAAAACAACGCTCACTAAAGGAAGAGCCACCTTCTGGCATGAACCCAAGGGAACATGTTATTCGTATCGTTTACCAGGAACTGATAAACATCCTTGGAAAATCTGCGAACGTGAATCTCACCTCCCAGACTATCATGATGGTTGGTCTCCAGGGTAGCGGTAAGACCACCACGACAGCAAAACTGGCACGGTATTTCCAGCGAAAAGGGCTCAAAGCCGCAGTCATCTGCGCAGATACGTTCAGGCACGGAGCATACGAACAGCTTAAGACACACTGCGACAGGATGGGTATTTTCTTCTATGGTGAAAAGGACGTAAAAGACGCCTCAGCCATCGTGCAACGCGGGCTCAAAGCCATAGAGAAATTCGATGTGAAGATCATAGATACTGCAGGCCGGCATGCCCTTGAGAAAGACCTCATCAAAGAGATGGAGGACATACACAAAATCGCTCATCCACAGCAAAAGCTGCTCGTACTTGACGCGGCGATGGGTCAGCTTGCCAGTGAGCAGGCAAAGGCTTTTAACGCCTCGATCGGGATAACAGGTGTTGTAATTACCAAACTTGACGGGACAGCAAAAGGCGGGGGTGCACTTTCCGCCGTTTCGGATACAGACACAGCGATCGCTTTTATTGGAACTGGTGAAACCGCTGACGACCTTGAAAAATTCGAAGCAGATAGGTTCATATCCCGACTGCTTGGTATGGGGGATATCAAATCTCTCCTTGAGAAAGCAGAAGAAACGCTCAAAGGCGAAGAGCTTGATGTGGAGGCGATACTAAGCGGCAAGTTCAATCTCAAGGATATGTACAAGCAGATGGAAGCCATGAACAAGATGGGGCCCCTGAAGCAGGTAATGCAGATGCTGCCGATGGGTAAACTCGGGATGAACGTCTCTGATGAGATGTACAGTGTAACTCAGGAAAAGCTGAAAAAGTACAAATTCATCATGGATTCCATGAACGAGAGAGAACTGGATGACCCGAAACACATTAACAGCTCAAGGATCACACGGATAGCACGCGGTTCAGGCACGAAATATGATGAGGTCCGCGAGCTTCTGAAATACCATAAAATGATGCAAAAAACTATTAAAGGAATGAAGGGGGGGAAATTTAATATTCAAAAAATGATGAGAAAATTTGGAATGTGAGTGATTGCACTCGAAAAAACTTATATAGTTAAAAAGCTATTAAATTGATAATTATAGTTTTGAAGGAGGCTATTTAAAATGGTCACAGACTTAAAAGAATTTGCAAAAACAGCAAAACCATCTGTTGCTGTTGTCGGGCTTGGTGGTGCTGGTTGTAATATTACGACATGGATCGCAGAGAAAGGCATGTCAGGCGGAAGGATTATTGCTGCAAATACTGATGTTAATCATCTTTACGTTCAGAAAGCTGATAAGTTGATCCTGCTCGGAGAAAAATTATGTCACGGACATGGATGCGGCGGCTACCCTGAAATGGGAGCGCAGGCAACCCGTGAGAACTTAAATGAACTAAAGGTAGAGCTTGAAGGAGCGAACCTTGTATTCCTGGTAGCAGGGCTGGGTGGAGGAACTGGTACTGGCGCCATGCCGGTTGTAGCTGAGATCACCCGAGAGATGGGTGCACTCACAATTGGATGCGTAACCATTCCGTTCACGATCGAAATGTCAAGAAGGGAAAAGTCAAGAGAGGCAATAAACCTGCTCGCCCAGATATGCGACTCAGTAGTTATAATCGATAACTCAAAATTAAGAGAGGTAGCAGGGAATCTTCCATTAAAAGAGGCTCTTAACGTAGCAAATGCGCTTGTTGGAGCTTTTGTCAAGAACCTCACAGACACAATAACACAGCCAAGCCTTGTCAACCTTGACTATGCTGACCTTCGCGCTGTCATGGCACGCGGCGGCGTATCGTCCATCGGCATAGGCGAAGGTGACGGCGAGAACAGGGTAGAAAAAGCTGTCGCACAGGCTGTCAGCACTCCATTGCTTGATGTCAGGGACATTTCGGCAAGTTACGGCGTGCTTATCCACATCGTTGGTGGAGAGGACCTGACACTTGAGGAAGTCGCGGTCGCAGGCGAACTGATCATGGATAAAGTCCCAAATACAAAGAGGATAATCTGGGGCGCAAAAGTCGATAACAACCTGACCGGCATGGTTCGAGTAATGGCAGTGCTGACCGGTGTTGAGAGCCCCTTCCTGTCAGGCGAGATGATGCAGCATATAGCAGAAAAGCGTGCTGAAGAACCAGCCCCTGAACCTGATGTAAGACCTAAGGTAGAGGCGCCAAAGCCCACAGTCGAACCTGCAAAGCCCAGGCCTGTCACAAAAGTGGCACCCCCGAAAGTTGAAGAAAAGAAGGAAGAAAAGAGCAATACCATCTGGATCATTCTAATAGTCCTGATCTTGCTGGGTCTTCTCTATTACTTCTTTGTCATGAATCCCAGTCCATAGTTCCGGAACAACCGGAACTAATATCCCTTTTTTTCTTATTTTTTCGCTCTTTTTCCAGACCATAAGTTTTAATTGCTTTATCGCATTACTACCCCCATTCTCTGGAGATCATTTTTATGCTAAAAGAGGCTTCGCAGTATGACGCAACAGCAGTAGAGCAGAAGACCCAGAAATTCTGGGATGAGATAGATGCTTATTCCCGCGTCAGGGAACTCAGGAAGAACGGCAAGAAGTTCTTTTTCGTGGACGGTCCCCCGTACACGACAGGCAGGATACATCTGGGGACTGCCTGGAACAAGATAATCAAGGACTCCATACTCAGGTACCGCTCTATGGGCGGGTACCATATACTTGAGCGCGCGGGATGGGATATGCATGGGCTTCCTATCGAAGTAAAGGTGGAAGGAGTACTGGGATTCAAGTCAAAGAAGGATATCGAGAAATATGGCGTTGGTAATTTCGTGGCTAAATGCAAGGAATTCGCGCTCTCTCACAGGGATGAAATGACAGTCCAATTCAGGAACCTGGGCGTCTGGCTCAACTGGAAAGAACCTTACATGACGCTTCGCGATGAGTACATCGAAGCAGCATGGTGGACGCTGAAACAGGCACATGAAAAGAAGCTCCTTGAAAAGGGTTTGCGTGTAGTGAACTGGTGCCCGCGCTGTGAGACAGCCATAGCTGACTCGGAGGTGGAATACGCAGACGAGACCGATCCTTCCGTGTATATAAAATTCCAGGTTATGGGTGAGGAGAATACTTACATCGTGATATGGACAACAACGCCCTGGACCATCCCTGCCAATATCGCTGTTGCTGTGCATCCATCCTTTGAGTATGTCAAAGTCAGGGTGACAAAGGACGGGAAAGAAGAGATATTGATAATGGCAGAGCAGCTCATGGCGAATGTGCTTAAACAGGGCAGGTACAAGGAATTTGAGGTCATAGAAACCATGCTCGGTGAAGATCTGCATATAGAATACGATGCGCCGCTTGGCGATAAAGTCCCTGCGCAAAAAGGTTTTGCTCATAATGTTTATCTGGCGGATTTCGTCACAGCAGAGAACACAGGATGCGTCCACATAGCACCCGGTCACGGTATAGACGACTTTGAACTCGGGATGAAGAACAAACTCCCCATCTTCTGTCCGGTCGGTCCCGACGGCAGATATACCGAAGAAGCGGGAGAATACAAAGGAATGCATGTCAGGGATGCCAATAAGGTAGTGCTCGATGACCTCACCGAGAACGGACTGCTCCTTGCAAGCGGTAAGATATCACACAGGTATGGTCACTGCTGGAGGTGCAAGACATCTATTATCTATCTTGCCACAGAGCAGTGGTTCTTGCGTGTTACTGATATCAAGGAAAAGATGCTCGCCGAGATAGAAAAAGTAAAATGGTATCCAGAATGGGCTGGCTCAGCACGGTTTGCCGACTGGGTCAAAGGCTCGCGGGACTGGTGCATATCGCGCCAGAGATATTGGGGGATCCCCATTCCAGTATGGGTATGCGAGTCCTGCGGTGAGACAGAAGTTATGGGAACACGGCACGAACTGGAGAAGCGCTCTGGTGTATCAAAACTTCCAGACCTGCACAGACCCAATGTAGATAATATCCACATCAAATGCAAATGCGGTGAGCAGATGAGCCGAGTCCCTGATGTCTTTGACGTATGGTTTGACTCGGCTGTGGCATCATGGGCGACACTGAACTTCCCGCATGATGAAAAAGCCTTAAAGGACTGGTGGCCTGCGGATTTTATCACCGAAGGGCACGACCAGACACGCGGCTGGTTCTACTCGCAAATGGGCGCAAGCATGATAGCCTTCGGGAAGGCGCCGTACAAGAGCGTACTGATGCACGGCTTCACGCTTGATACAGAAGGCAAGAAGATGTCAAAGAGCCTGGGTAATGTCGTATCGCCAGAGGAAGTAGTGGCGAAATTCGGTGCAGAATCACTCCGCCTGTATGTGCTCTCGCAGAACGCACCCTGGGATGACCTGAAATTCAGCTGGGATGAAGTAGGCAACGTACACAGGATGCTGAATATCCTCTGGAACGTGTACCGTTTCCCGCTGCCGTATATGGTGCTTGATAATTACAACCCGCTTGAGATAAAAGGAACACCCGAAGCACTTCGGCTTGAAGATAAATGGATACTCTCGCGAGTGCAGTCACTGATAAAACAGGTAGATTCTGCGATGTCAGAATACAACCTCCACAAAGCCACTCGACCCATATCCGAGTTCATACTAGAAGACCTATCGAGATGGTATATACAGCTCATCCGACCACGGACGTGGCGCGAATCAAACGACCCGGACAAGCTTGCTGCGTATTATACCCTCTATGAAGTGTTGGTTACCCTGACAAAGCTCATAGCGCCTTTTGCTCCCCACATCTCTGAGGAGATGTACCAGAACCTTGTTCGAAACGTGGACCCTGAAGCGCCTGAAAGCGTTCATATGTGCGACAGGGCAGTTCCAGGAGAGGATTTCATCGATACCGAACTTGAAAAGCAGATGAAAATGATCAGGGAGATAGTTGAAGCCTCATCCAACGCAAGACAGAAATTA
>JBDROC010000074.1:0-8013 GCA_043810475.1 Methanobacteriota archaeon
GTGAAAATAGACAAGGACTCATACGAAACTGTGATGGAGGGAATGAAGTATAAGATCGGACACAGGAGACCTTACTGGAAAAACTTTAGCTATGTCTATCCTGGACAGATAACATACAGGCAGAAACTTATCCAGATATTCAGGGACATGCTGAAGCAGCTTGAGGAGGAAGAAGCAGGTGGAGTTCAGCAGCAATTGCTTCAGCCGTTACCAGAAAGTCCACTTACTCAGCCATTATCCAGGATATAGCGCCGATGCTCCTTGTTATCAATCCTCCAAATCCTGTTTCGACTGTCTCCTTTTTATTCAGCATCGCTTCGGCAAGCAGGCAACAGTCTGGAGAAGGGAGCGATTTAAATAACGAGAGTCCTGGTGATTTAGTATGGATTCTACAATAAAAATCGCCTTTACCGGGCATAGATACCTGTCCTTCTCGCAGGTTGAATCGCATCTGGAAAAATTGCGTACAGACTATCCTGACGCTATCTGGATCACTGGCGGCGCTGTTGGTCTGGATTCTATTGCTGCTTCTTTTGCCATGGCGCATGGGATCCGTTTGTGGTTGATCCTTCCGTTCCCTATCCATGTAATGTCCAAGTACTGGACTCCTGACCAGAAGCGATGTATTCAGGATTGCTGGGATTACGCTGAGAAGACTTCTGTTATAGCTCCAGTTTATGATGTGTCGATTTATCAGCGCAGGAATGAACGCATGGTTGACCTGTCCGATATGGTCGCAGCGTTCTGGGATGGTTCATCAGGCGGGACTGGGAACTGTGTCAGATATGCTCTGAAGGTCGGAAAGAAGATGGTTCACTTTTCCGATTTTTCCGGTGTTAAGCCACAGGAGGGGGGTTCGCCCTCTTCCACTCCTTCTTCTTATCGTGAAGTCCATGGCGATATCTTTACTTCGGACGCTGAAGGGATAGTGAATACCGTGAACTGCGTTGGTGCGATGGGGAAAGGAATAGCCCTTGAGTTTAAGAAGCGGTATCCTGATCTGTATGCAGTGTATCGGCAGGCATGCGCTATGAAGGATATCCTACCGGGGCATGTTTGGGTGTACCAGGCTAAGGACAGGATCATCTTCAATGCAGCAGTGAAGGATGACTGGAGGGATGCATCCAGGATCGAGTGGGTTGAATCCTGCCTGCATGAACTGATCGAGAAGTGCAGAACGATGAAGGTCAAGTCGCTTGCTCTGCCGTGGATGGGAGCGATGAATGGAAGGATCCCGGTCGATGAAATAAAAGCCAGTACTCGGAAGATCCTTTCTGGCATCACTGATTTAGAGATATCAGTATATGAGATCAGGAAGAATATCTGAGGAGGTTCTGAAATGCTGAAAGAAACATACCTTGCCAGGATGAAGCAGACTGCAAGAGAGAATCCAGATGCTGCTTTCATAGTTGTGACCCGAAGCGCCGGTCATGTGCTGAGTCCGTCGTGGAAGCTGCTGAAGGACTACAAAGAAGGGAGGATCGACTGGGCTGGGCCAAGTACACAGAGAGGTTCAGGCGCGAGATGGACTGCGATGTGTGCAGGGAAGAGATGAAGAGGATATGGGACTTGTCTCAGACGAAGGATGTGTTCCTGGTGTGCTATGAGAAGCCTGGCGAGAATTGTCACAGGCATATCTTGATAGATTTGATAAACACGTCTTTCGCTATTCAGCGGTAACTTTCCTGCTGCATGGGGTGAGGCGGCACAACACCCGGCTCTGTCTCCGTTTCGAACTCTTTATCCTCCCACATATCATGTGCAATCGCTATTGCAGCAGCCTGGGTGATGATCGCAAAGGCGCAGATGACATGGAAAAAAAGGATGAGCCTGTAAATAGAGACATTGATCATCGGGATGACCGGAGTTTTACCGATATCAAAGAAAACCAGAACTCCCGATATGCCCGCCGTCACTGAGAGATTGAAACTCGCCTGAGCAATGCGTTTCACCCTGCCCATAACTCGAGTCTTGCGAATCCCGGAGAAATTGTAGAACGCAAGACCGATGATGGCGATGCCTATCACGATGTGCAGATATATCAGAACTGGAGAAGCGCCTGGGGTCATCACGAGGAGGAATTCAATGAGCGCGATCCAGACCATCGCGTACAGAACCACCCACAATTTCATACGGTCACACCTCGATACAAAAAGAGGCACACATGAAATTTATGTGTTGTCATTTTTCCACTTAATACTTCAAAGGTTCTGCGAGAATATATATCGTGCGTATTTTCTTGATAAATTTTGTTGAGTCAAAAGGTGTTTGATATTGTGGAACTCTCTGTCAAAGTGTTACACACAGAATTTATAAACTAACATATTATAAAAATTCTATGCATGTTGATTTTCATAGAAAATCGTCATGCCCACTCAAACTGTCTTAACTTTTTTAATCCACAGGTGGATATTTTAATAAAACAGTTTGCATGAAATTCATACAAAAAGCAAAATCGCATTTCTAGTTTATAAGCAAAAATCGTTTAAAAAATTATTTTTAACTGTGTTCCGATAGTTATTTTAGAGTAACCCGTGCAAACCGTATCTATGTACGTAAAAGTAACGTTTAAACAGGAACACAGGGTTTTTACTCTCTGGAACCCGGAAGATGGAACCGAGCACGGAAATTATACTGCGAGAAAAAACGGAGCCCCGATCCATGCAGCTTTGAAAGTTGCAACAAGAACAACAGGGACAAAGGAAAATCCCCTTAAGATCAGGCTTCGGGAAAAGGGCACGATAAATGTTTTTGTTTATCTGGTGTGGAAAGAACTCAAACCATTCAAGGACGGCTGCAAACCCGCATGGCGTAAAGAAGGGCAGACACACTATTACGAGTCACATGCCAAATGGGTGGGGTACGAGAAGAGCAATGGATCGCGCCTTGGCGAACCAAGAGGGATATTCCGGCCAAGCTATTTGCGCAAACTCTGTGAGTTAGAGTTAAAAGAACAGGAAGCAAAAGGCAAGGCGAAGCCAGAATGACCCGAAAGGAGACGTATCCGCTGGCTGCTGGCCCAAAAGACAAAACCTACCCAGCCCCTGAACTCGATCTTAATATCATTCCGTATTCAGCGTGCACTGAACCATCACCAAGCGCAGGATAGCGCGCAGTCTATGGCTGTATGGGAGTGAGGGTATGAGCGCCTTCATAAAAGGTGATAAAGTCAGCTTCCCGGAGCGAGGTGAAGGAAAGTTTGTCGAGATGTCAGGCGACACCGACCTTCCCGACCATGCATATGTTGACTTTGGAGAAACGCTCCCGATAATAGTGGATACCAGGAAGCTGACGAAAGTGGAGCCGCAGGTTAACGCTTCTGAGGTGAAGCTATCAAGAAAAACTGATCCTGAGGAATTCAAAAGGTTCCATACACTGCTTACCAGAGACAGACCGGATTACCGGCCTTTTTATTTCCCACTCAATCCCAACAGTAAAGACCCCCTGGATAACAAGAGCTGGAAAGCAAACAGGATCACTGTGGAACAGGCAGTAAAATATCTTGAAATGAGTTTTAATATTGGCATTGCTGCTACGGATACGGATATTCTGGTATTGATGGACGTAGATGACCTTGAAAAAGTAGGCTCATTCAAACCCACACTGACAGTCATATCCAGGAAACGGATAGGAAAACACGGTTATTATTTCACCAAAGACAAACCATCTGGAACCATTTTTGATGATTCAGCAAAACAGAACATTGCAACAGAGGACGCTGGCGAGATCCGCGCTAAGTGGCAGTATGTGGTCTGTGCAGGTTCCTATGTCCCTGTAAGTCCTGAGGAGCTTGAACGCATTCCAGAGAATGACAGAGCGAATGTTGGACGCTACACTCTGAGTAATGATCTCCCTGTCAATGATATCACGTTCAGTGAACTCCCTCAGGTTTACAGGAACTGTCTGTTTGAGAAAAGACAGGCAGAAATAAGCGCAAAGATAAAGAAAGAATCTTCCACCACAAACAGACCCCACGAACCCGGTAAATATCGATCTAAACTGTGGGATTTAACTCTGGAGGATGTCACTGGAAAAAATACAGATGTGCAGGGACGTTTCCCCTCATTATTTCACGGATCAGAGACCGGAAAGAATACCTCGATAAGTAGCGGGCTCCTGCACTGCTGGAGACATAACGTAAGCCACACGCCACTGACAGCGCTGGCGATATTATCTGGCATATCCGACTGCAGCCACGCGGGTTATGGTCACAATGGCAGCGGTACCTCAAATCTTGATTTCAGAGATGGAAAGACCGTTTTTGAATTGTGGCATTATGCAAAGTGTAAATTGAAAATAATACCTGACGATGATCCGATACCATCCAGCGCGCTGGTACATTATGGAATACTTAATGGAACAATAACAAAAGATGATGTCATAGACGGCTGGAAGCTGCCAACAGCATCGTATAACAAGGCAATTCAATACATCAAAAAAAACGGGATCAATCCAGGACGCGAGGAGATAATTGAAGCAAAGCCAATTAGAAAGAAATCGAAGAAATCAAAGGACGATGACGAAGAAAAGAAATCAATTGGCGAGATAAGCGCAGAGATCCTTAGATTTTCCCCGGTCATAACACTTCGTGACAACGTCAAAGAGATGTACTTCTATGAGAATGGCGTTTATAAATATGGTGCAGAACCAGTATTAAGGGCTGCAGCACAGATGATAATCGGTCAGAATGCAACAAATAATAAAGTCAGCAATGTAGTTTCTTATATCCAGAATCTGACATTGGTTCTACGATCCCAGGTAAACAAAGAAAAACACCTCATAAATCTGAAAAATGGATTTTATAACATCAATACGAACACCTTAGAACCACACACATCCGGGATATTATCTACCTGCCAGATCCCCATAAAATACGACCCTGCTTCAAAATGTCCCAACATATCAAGGTTTTTATGTGAGATATTGACACCTGCAGATATTGCATTGATCTTACAATTGATGGGCTACTGCCTGATTCCAGATTATTCTATCCAGAAAGCGTTCATGTGGCATGGCAGCGGATTAAATGGAAAGGGCACATTGGGGCGGTTGTTCGCGGCATACCTTGGGGAAGAAAACATCAGCAATGAATCTTTGCAGGCGCTCAACATAGATAAGTTTTCAGCGGCTAACCTCTATGGCAAATTAGCCAATATAGATTCAGACCTGTCAAGTTCATCTGTGTATGAAGATACAATGTTTAAACGTCTTACCGGAGGCGACACGATACCAGCTGAACGAAAGTTTCAGGATCGTTTCAGGTTCAGGAATGAAGCAAGGCTAATATTCGGAGCAAATGAACTCCCCAAACATTCGAAAGGCGGTTTTGCATGGAACAGACGCTGGATTATTATCGACTTTCCTGTAACCTTTAGTGGCGCGCAGGAGGATAAGAATCTTGACCGCAAACTGCGGACAGATGAAGAACTATCAGGACTGCTTAATTTTACACTGACGGCTTTTAAATGGTTACTGGAAACAAAGACATTCTTCTACTCAAAGACCCCTGAGGAAGTTGGCGAAGAGTATCTCTTAAAGAGCGACTCGGTCATGGCATTCATGCAAGAGTGCACCACACCAGCTGATGAGATAGTAAATAAAACTGATCTCTATAAAGCCTATGTGGAATGGGGAAAAGTGAGAAAAATAAAGAAAATTGAAGCCATAAACCGATTTGGGATATTAATGAAGCGAAGGGGGGTACACTGACACCAGACCGAGAATGGAAGGAGAGCGTCCCACATGTTACGAAGGTTTCGTGCTAGATATCACTAAAATGGAAGAGCTCTTGAAAGTAAATAAAACACAAAATGGCCAGGGTTCTGCTAAAAATGAAGAAATATCCCTGACCACAACCCAGACCAGCATAAACCAAATAGCTGAGCCACATTGGTTCACTTTGATCACAAAGAGTGGTCGGGGTGGTCAGGGATACTTACCAGATAAGCATATTGAGATTATATTATTGTTAGGAAGAGAGAGAAAGATAGGTATAGGAATAGGAGAAGATCTAAGAGCAATCCTTGACCACCTTGACCAATCCACAGATATCAATAATAATATGGGGGCAACAGATAGCGAAAATCGTGTGGTCAGGGATGTTTTGGAAAAACCAGCTAAAACAGTGACCAAACCTCAAAAAGAGCATAATTCCGTTACGGAACATGAGGTAATAGAGAAAACGCCAGCGAAAAATGATGCGAAAATAAATGCAGATTTTGACCCTAAAACAACGCAAAAAAATGATCAAATGAAATGCGTTACGGAATTAACTCCAGAGCCTAAATCGTCTAATAAAGGTATAATGGGAAGGAACCCTGACCACCCTGACCAACCCAGAGAAAGCATACGGATAACAGGAACTAAGGATATCGAAAATCACCTGATCCAGGATGTCCGTGAAAAAGGCCTAATATGGCAGGGAATGAAAGGTCAGATCAATTCCACCAATGTGGGGGCTTTCAGCATGTGGTATTGCGATCAATCAGGAAATGTCCATGGACCAACAAGGATCAAGGAAATCGCCTCAAAGATATTCGGAATAACTCCAGAACCTCCAAAGAAGGATGAAACACCAGAACCCTGTAACCTTTTCACAGAAAAGAACGGATGGGTTGTAGCACAGCGTTCAGCCATCAAAGTGTCAGGCGAAGAAAACCAGATCGAACTTGGTGATTTTGATGATAAAGCGGATGGGGTCTAAATGGATACCATTTATTTTGATATTGAAACATCTGGATTAGATCCCTTCAAACATCGACCCACATTATTTCAAATCAGGAGAGCATCTGACAAAACGATCCGGATTTTCAATCCAGGTAAAGCAAAAGTCGGGAACTCACAAAAGATCGAAGGCATAAAGGAACTGCTTGAATCAAACCTCGTGGTCGGTCATAACCTTAAATTCGACATGAAATTCCTGAAGCATCACTTCAACATTGAGCCCACAAACATTTTCGACACCTATATCGCCGAGATCCTTATCAGCGGAGGACAGAAAGCCAGACAGAAAGGTGCGGCAACACTTGAGACAGTGGCGCGGGAATACACAGGCATTCAACTGAAAAAGGGCCAGGTTATACGACAATCATTCAACGGCCAGGAACTGACTCAGGAGCAGATCGAATATGCGGCAATGGATGTAGCTGTTCTTCCAGAGATCCATGCCAAACAGCGGCAGCAATTGAAAGACCTCGGCCTTGAAAAGGTATTCGCCACAGAAATGTCGTGCATCCCAGCTACGGTGTGGCTTGAACTTTCAGGAACTCCAATAGACCTGGAAGGAGCAAAGAGGCTCGAACAGGAGACCAAAGGAAAGCTTGAATCATCAAGGCTAAACGTCCTGACCATTCTGAAAGAAGCAGGCTACAGGAACCTTGACCTGGAAGGAATGCCCGCAGTGAACCTTGACAGTCCTGCCAAACTACTGAAAGCATTGAAAGCCATAGGATTGGACCTTGCCTCCACGGATGAGAGCACATTGTCAGCCCTGAAACATCCTGTTGGCAAAGCACTGAAAGAATATCGCAAACATCAAAAATTGCTCAACACATTCCTGGAAAAGCTCCCAAAACATATCAATCCCGCAACAGGGCGCATCCATGCGAATTTCAACCAGTACGGCACCCTTGCAGGCGGGTTCAGCTGCTCAAAACCAAACCTTCAGCAATTGCCCAGGGACAAGAGCATCAGGGCGCTTTTCAAAGGCAATAACGGCAGCAAGATCATAACGGCTGATTATTCCCAGATAGAGCTGCGCATACTGGCAGAAGTATCAAAGGAACCAAAGTTCATTGAACTTTTCAATAGTGGAGGCGACCTCCACAAGCTCACCGCATCTTTAATATTCAATAAACAGCTTGACCAGGTCTCAAAAGAAGAACGCAATATCGCCAAGACCATTAACTTCGGATTATCCTACGGCATGGGCGGAGGCGGTCTGCAGTCAAATCTCAAGGATAATGGCATCGAGATCAGTTCAGACGACGCCAGGAAATACATAGACACTTTCTT
>JBDROC010000075.1:0-4577 GCA_043810475.1 Methanobacteriota archaeon
CTGGAGGCATAATAATGGAAGAATGGCGGTTCATTGATTTCGGGCTTGTGGATATACGCGACATGATGGCTATGGATGAGGCGATATTGAAGGGCGATGAGGGCAACACCTTCTTTTTCTGGACGCCAAAGAAATCTATCAGACTTGGTTTTTTCCAGAAAGCAGAAGTGGAGCTTGATCTTCCCAAATGCAACGACTATACCATCACGAGGCGGATAAGCGGGGGAGGGATAGCGTTCTCAGATGACAGGTGCAGGCAGATAAATTATGGCGTTGTAGGAACTATCGATAATGAGCTGTTCCCGCTCGATATCATTGAATCATATAAACAGGTATGCGGCGTCCTTATCGATACGCTTGTGCATTATGGCCTTAATGCTGCTTTTCGTCCGATCAACGATGTTACCGTGGACAATAAGAAAATATCCGGGAACGCCCAGACGCGCTGGGAAGGAAAACTGCTCCAGAACGGGACATTGCTTCTTGATTTTGACATAGAGGAAATGCTCAGGATCGCAAACATCCCGAAGGAAAAGTTCCTTGATAAAAAAATCGCTTCGATCAGGGAAGGGCTGACATGGATTGACAGGGAACTTGGCGAACAATTAGACATGGAAGAAGTAAAGAATGTCATGAAGGACAAATTCGAAGAGCGCTTCCATGTGAAATTGAGAACCGGTACTCTTAGCAATAAGGAAAAAGAACTGACTAAAAGCTTACTTCCAAAATATTACTCCCCTGAATGGGTATATCGTTGATGGAACATGATGTAATTGTCATAGGTGCTGGACCTGCAGGATCTGTTACCGCGGTATGTGTGGCACATGCCGGATATCGTGTGCTTGTACTTGAAAAAAATACTTCCTGCAGGTCGCCCTGCGCCGGTTACATCAGCAATAACATCAATATGGAGATCCCTGATGATGGTGTTGTACAGTCAAGGATAACGAAAATGCGCACGTATTTTCCTGACCAGTCATTCCATGATTTTGAACTGAACGGATTTGTAGTAGATAGGGATTCGTTTGATATGGGACTTTCCGGGAAAGCAAAAGACGAAGGCGCCAGGATAAGATGGGGTTCGCCCCTTCAGGAAATTGTTCCAGGGGGCGTAAAATTTCGTGACTGCATGGCTCAGGGAAAAATTATTGTTGGCGCAGATGGTGTTTTTTCAAAAACGGCTTCTTTTTGCGGATTTGAGAGGCAAAGATTCGCAGTTTGTGCACAGTATCATTTGAAAGGGATAAAACCGCTTTCGCAGACTTGCGAGATATTTTTTAACTCGGATTATGCACCGGGTGGATATGTCTGGATATACCCGACAGGGAACGATTCTGCAAAAGTGGGTGTGGGGGTGACGCAAGGTTATCCGCGGAAGTATCTTGAAAAATTTATCAGCGAAACCCCTTTTTCAGAACGCCTTGATGGAAGAAAGACCGAATATGTCGCGGGCGCCCTGCCTATAGGTGGTCTGCGTGAGAAGCTCTGCTGCGGGAATGTCTTGCTCGTGGGGGACAGCGCAGGGATGGCAGACCCTGTCACTGGCGCGGGTATCAATAATGCCATGATGGCAGGTGAGATCGCAGGGAAGACGATAGTAAAAGCTCTTGAAAGTAATGATATGGAGATATTATCAGAATATGAAACAAAGATAAGACGCCTTCTGGGAAAGCCGTTTGCCAGAGCGCTTGAGAAAAGAAAAATGCTTGATGTTTGCTATGCTTCCAATGAGCTATTGCAGGAAAATCTGCCTGAACTCTGGGTGACATTCAGGCAGTACTGGGAAATTTAATACTTATATGAATCCGACTCTTCGGTTATTTTTCGTTCTTTCTTGAGAGGTTCATCTTTAACGGAAATATCCTGGCTCACTTCATCACCATGCTCCCTGATCTTGCCCACACCCTTAGCAATTTTATTCAGGGACTTCACAGTTTCCTTTGAGGGCTTTCTTGGCGGAGCTTTTTTCTCCTTTTTCCTCAATCTATATCCAGCCTGAGGCAATCCTGATTTCATTAATCCCAGCTCAACTTTTCGTTTGTTGATCAGGTCGCGTATGGGCTGTCTTGCATTTTCCGGCATGCCCTCAAGCATTTTCTCAAGTTTTTCAAGCGTCGCATCCTTCGGGGGAAGATTTTCAGGTATTGTTTCTTCAGTCATTAAGAGAGTAAATAACAGAGGTTATTATAAAAGTTACGCAGCAACATAATTATCATAAAACTTGAATTGGCTTATAAAGCGTATCGCGCTGCCGGGGAATTCGGTCAATTCCGGTTATCAAACTCTTGAACTCCTCTGGCGCCATATACTCTCCATTTGAAGCTCCTGCGCTTTTTGAGATATTTTCTTCCATTAGCGTCCCGCCAAGGTCATTTGCTCCAAAATTCAAAGCTGACTGCGCCATTTTCTGTCCAAGTTTTACCCAACTCACCTGAATGTTCCTGATATGGGGGTATAGTATCACTCTTGCAAGAGCATGCAGTTTCAGGTCTTCATGCTCATGACAGACGCGATCACTTTCACCAAGGCGGTTATTTAAATGCATAAATGGAAGTGGGACGAATTCAGTAAACCCACCTGTTTTTTTCTGTATCTCGCGGATTATGAACATGTGATCGATCCGCTCTTCCAGAGTCTCGATATGACCATACATCATGGTAGATGTCGTAGGGATCCCTGTCCTGTGTGCGGTCCTTACAACATCGATCCATTCATGCGTCGTGAGTTTGTCAGGACATATCTCTTCTCTCACCCTGTCGGAAAGTATCTCTGCTGCAGTTCCGGGAATAGAGTCAAGACCTGATCTTTTAAGCTGCAAAAGCGTTTCTTTAATGCTTATATTACTGTTATGCGCTGCATGGAATACTTCCATGGGGGAAAAAGCATGGATATGCAAGGAAGAGAAATCTTGCTTTATCGCTTCCAGTATCTCGCAGTAGTTATTGATATCCCAGTCAGGAAGGAGACCTCCCTGGATGCACACCTCGGTGGCATTGATATTTATCGCATCTCTAATTTTATTTAAAATTTCTGGGATGGATAAAATGAACCCGTCCTCTTTGCGAAATGCACAGAACTTACATGTCCCAACGCACCTGTTCGTAAAATTGATGTTCCTGTTGATCACGTAGGTAACAACGTCCCCGACTGCCTTTTTGCGAAGCATATCAGCAAGCTGAAAAAGAGATGGCGGGCTGTCATAAAGGGTCAGAGCGTCTTCCATCGTGCATTTCCCAACATCGACGCGACCGAGAATTTCATCCTGGATGCTCTTCAATTTCTGTATAGTACCACCTGGATTTTGGAGTCTTAATGCTACACTTATTAATAAGTTTTACGAAATCCTTCTGCGTCTGAAAGAGACCTTAAAAGAAGGACCATCTCGTCGCTGTACCATTTTTTTTTGACATAATGCGGATATATCGGCAGCCGTTCCCGCAATGGTACGCCTGCCATTGCACGGAGTTCAACAAGCGTCGGCCATGCAGATTCAGGATTTATGTGATCAATGGTCTCAGGCGAGATCCCGCCAAGGTCATTGGCGCCGCAGTTAAGCAATTCCCGGGGTGATATCAGGTTCGGGGAAACCTGGACAGCTACATCTTCTGGAAGGAGTTGCCTTGCCATAGATACTGTCTCTTTCATTGTTCTTATGCCTGGGGGTGGGCATGATGACATCCCTGTTCCAGGCTTGGGGATAAAATTCTGGATTATTACCTCCTGGATATGCCCGAATTCCTTGTGGATGTCCCTTATGGCACGTATCGAGAGGAACCGGTCGGAGGGAGTTTCTCCTATACCCACAAGGATGCCTGTGGTGAACGGGATGCGAAGTTCTCCGGCTGTCCTGATAGTTTTAATGCGCAAAGCTGTAGCCTTTCCCATGCATCCTTTGTGCGCTTCGATTATGCCCGTGGTCTCAAGCATGAGCCCCATGCTGGCATTGCAGGTTCTGAGTTTTTCAAGCTCGTCTTTTTCAAGTATGCCGGGATTGCTATGTGGAAGGAGTCCTTTTCTTATCGAGAGCCTGCACATCTCGGCAAGATAATCTATTATGGAACTATATCCAAGCTCCTGGAGCAATGGCATAAAGCCATCCACTTCCTCCGCATGCTCACCAAAGGTGAAAAGCGCTTCTGAGCAGCCCGCCCGAACCCCCCTATCAAGGATGTCCGATACTTCAGCGGGAGTGAGTAGTTTCGCTTCATGATGACCGATGTCACGGCGAAAGCCGCAGTAACTGCACCTGTTCCTGCAGATGTTGGTAAGGGGGACGAATACGTTGCGGGAGAATGTGGCAAAGGGGGGCGGCATAATCCTGGAATTGTACCGGCTCGTACATAACCATGTCGAAATATACGTTAGATTAATGTAATCCAAGGGATATTTAACGTCACCCCATGCGAGAGTATCCAAGCGGCCAAAGGAGTTGGACTTAAGATCCAATCGCGCAGGCGTCCGTGGGTTCAAATCCCATCTCTCGCACTCCGGGGTCATTTCTCGTAATATAACCCTCGATAATTTAGATATCTTTAAATATCATGCTCTTTTTTTAGCCCAAAGTGTAAAGTGGCAGG
>JBDROC010000076.1:0-3311 GCA_043810475.1 Methanobacteriota archaeon
TCTTGCAGAGGGAGGTACTTCATAGAACCCGGTTGAAATATTCCTCTCTATTGATTCAATAACCTGTTCTTTCGCTTTCGCTTTGCATTTCTCACACCTGAAGCCCTGTCCGCGTCCCATCGACTTCATCCTCTTTCCGCAGCATAGCGGGTTACGCAGTTCATTCTGGTTCAGGGCTGTGAGTTTGAGTTTTTCAAGGTTCAGCGTCCCATCCTTCACGCTGCCGTACACTATGACCTCATCACCTGCGTGAAGCTTCCTTATAATACTGCGAAAGCCTTTCGTGGGCTCAAATGCCGCGCATTCAATGGCTGCAGAGCCATCTGAGATCTCAAAAATAACATGCCCACCCTCTATGGTTTTTGGGGATATGCTGACCGTTCCTTCCATGATATACGAGCGGGAGTCCAGCGCTTCGCCTATCTTTGCTCTTAAAAGGTGCATATCTGTATTCTGGTTAGTCATGTAAACGACATATCGCTCCAACGGCTCGCTTTTTATCAAAGAAAAAGCACGTCGTATTGCGAGCTCGCTCTTTCCCCTTATGCCAAAGAGGATCGGATCAGGTGAGTGAGGGGCGAACACGATACGCCTGCTCTCATGATCCACCGTGTCCCACGTATCAGGCTGCGCTGCGGCTGCCCAAACAGAATCCTCCTCTATTAGCCGGGGCGTGCCCCACCGTTTTTTTTCCCTGTAAGCGATAAGCTCATACGTGAGATCAGGAAGACCTGTGAGAGCAAATCCCGCGGCAGCGAGAGCACCGATAAGACCTCTCCCATTCTTGAACCCTTTATGGCTTATCCCGTAACGCGAAAGTAATTCCTCTGCTTCGCGGATATCAAGCACATCCCGGACAGCTCTCAGAGAAAAACGTGCAAGGTCTTTTTTCATGCCCTCTGATGACTCCTCAATAAAGACCACTCCAGGATTGGTGTTTTGAGCGGAAAATACGGCCATCTCTTCAATTGTATCAATAACCATTTTCTTAATGGGTACGACATCCTCGCTTCTTTTCATATCGATAGGAATTGCAAGAGCTGCGTTCCCGCGTGTCTTATAGATTATATTAGGGTTCAGGCGGATAAGTAATGGATATCCTTCAACCCTGCCGAAAGCCTTGAGTTTCTCTATAAGCACAGCTGCAAGGTAGGTCGTGCACATTCCTTCCTTTGAATCCGTGTCATCAAGCCCTATTATCATTTGCTTCCCACTCTTATTCATTCAGATAATAAACTTTGGCAGCTTCATGAAGCATAAGTATTTATATAGGAATAAGAACTATCAAATTTAATGAATAAGGAACTGCTTATCAATCAGGTTGTCTCAATATTAAGCAAAGCGGGGTTTATTATTTCTGACCGTTGCGATATCCGTCCGAGAAGTTTTGATCTTGCGGTGCGTCGGGATGACTTACTGTTGTTGATCAAAGTACTGTTTAACATCGATGGTCTTAATGAAGAGACTGCCAATGAGATGTGTTTCCTCTCAAAACACCTGAACGGGAACCCTATTGTCATCGGCGAAAAGACCAGAGACCACTCACTTGAAGCTGGTGTGGTCTATCTCAGATACGGAGTCCCTGCCGTGGATATAAACACATTGAATGATTATTTTACAGAGAACATACCGCCCCTGGTCTATGCCGAACACGGAGGGTTGTATGTAAGTATCGAGGGGAGTATCCTGAAAGAAGAACGCATCAGGAAAAACATCTCCCTCGGCTCCCTTGCATCCTCACTTGGCGTATCAAGAAGGACGATAAGCAAGTATGAGGAAGGGGAAATGGCCGCAAGCGTTGATGTTGCTCTCAAGCTTGAAAAGCACCTTAACAAAGGATTTGCAGTAGCTGTTAACCTGTTTGAAAAACGGGATCCTCATACCCCGAAACATGAACACGTTGAAAAAAGCTCATTGAACATTCTTTCAGTCCTGAAAGACATGGGATTTGACGTCCTACCGACTTCGCAGGCGCCGTTTGATGCGGTATCTATTTCGACAAATCGCAGGGACGAAAATGCAAAGATACTAACTGGGGTTGGCGAATTCACGACAACGATGGTCAAGAAAGCACATCTTATGAGCAGCATTTCCGAGGTCGCGCTCACACAGTCCCTTTTGATAATACGAGGCGGCAGTAAAATAAAGAATATCGAACGAACTGTTGTGGTGGAGGATACTGAACTGAAAAAATACAGCGACACGGATGACCTTATTGACCTCATGCAGGAAAGGGGACGCAGAGTGGTTGTTTCATAAGGATGAAAAACGTAAATAAAAAGGGATATGTTCATAAAAAATTTGATGGATTGCGAAGAGTTCACAGCAGGGGACGGCTCATTGCTTCGAGAACTTTTGCATCCTGACAAAGCTGACCTTGCTATCAGATACAGCCTTGCTCATGCAGTAGTAAAACCAGGACAGACCACAGCACCGCACATTCTCAAAACCTCTGAAGTTTACTATATCATAGAGGGAGATGGGATCATGCACATAAATAATAAGTCTGCGAAAGTGCATTCGGGCGCAGCGATCTACATCCCTCCATATTCCAGACAGTATATACAGAACTCTGGAAAAACCGATATGATTTTCCTGTGCATCGTGGACCCGGCATGGCGACGTGAAGATGAAGAGATAATTTAAGATACCATGCTGCATGGAGCCTGACGCCGGCAGAGGCGAAGAAGATCATTGCTGCAGCATCAAGCATTGCCGTGGGGGACTGCAAATGTAGGACAGGAATATCGTTGATGAGATATGCAGGGGCTGAATTATTTTCCTACCGCCTTTATAAATCTCTCTTTTATCTCCCTTGCTGAAAGCGGTATCTCTTTGCATGTAGCGTTGAAAGGTTTAACGATAGTGTGAACGAATGCGACCTTGCGCCTCAAAGCATTCCTCAACTCCTCTTGAGTATGCGCTTTTTGTGTATCGTTGATCCCACTTGCCCTTGCCAGGAGTTCAAGGTCTATCTGATTGTTGGTGCAGGTTTTCTGGTTCCCTGTTGAACCACATGCTGCGTTATCAATGGCAACAACGGTCAGGTTCGCCGGGCTGTAAGCTGCGATCCCTGTCAGGGCGTTCGGGTTCATGAGAAGGCTACCGTCGCCATCGATGACGTATACATGCCTCTCCTGCGAAAGTGCCAGTCCAAGACCAATAGACGAGACAAGCCCCATCGAACCTGTCATATAGAAATTAAGCTCCCTGTCCATTATTTCATAAAGCTCTTTTGAAGGTACTCCGAGGTTAGATACAATGATGTCATCATCTGCGCCAGCAGCGAGTGCTTTAATTGCTTCATAACG
>JBDROC010000077.1:0-5663 GCA_043810475.1 Methanobacteriota archaeon
GTTCAATGCTCAGAATGGTGAACGCAGCGTTCACGTTCACGTCCCCATCCCTTAATTCAGCAAGTTTTTTCTGCAAAATTTCCGGATCTATCGCAATTGTGGTATTGAGCTTTGTTACCTTTGATTTACTTCCGAAATTTATCTCAGGTCTGTCCTGCCAGTTCCTTACATAAGCCTGTGTAATATGGACAACATCGCCTGCATTCAAACCAAAATCGTGCCATGCTGTAAAACTTCGCGCAGCTGTTTCGTCGCCCAGTATCCCAGAATAAATAGTTTTTTCGATAGTATTGACGTTGATACTTTTTTTTGTGAGTTCCATTACCTGCACAGTAAATTCAATATTGCGGTCGCCAATTTTAATGTCTCCAAGCTTGCAAACTATGCTTTTGTCCGCTCCGCCATATTTCTTGATAAGACTGCGTTTAGCTTCTTCAAGTGGTACCCTGAATTCAATAAGCTTCTTTAAATCCGCCAATATGCTGCTTTCTTCTATTTCGTTATCAAGCGCCCTTTTTATTTCTTCAACATGGGGCGCAAATTCATCTTCCATAAAGCCTCCTTCAGACTGATGGATCAAGATCTAATAGGGCTGGAATGGATAAAAAGCCATCGGATAGATAGCCATGAATAAACGAAAAAATCCAACAATGTGCTTTGAAAAGTTATGACAATTACGAAATCGTGGAAATCAATTGATAGCCTCAGCTAAGCAACAATCAAGCTCATATAGTTATTTCAAAACCGATTAAATATAAATCTTGAAACTGTGTGTAGATTTCACTTTATTCTGTAAATTGGTAAGCAGCAATAACTGATATGCAACGAAGTTAAATTTTGCATAAAGCTCTTTACTCTCTTCCATTACTCGCCTGACATTAAATTTCACTGTATTTTTTATATGTCCGTGTATTCGTTCGCATTCCTCTCTGAGATTGTATGAATCAGGGGAGCTCTTATCCTTTAGATTCTGGTTTCTTAGATGCATTCCAACTTGCTCTTTCCTGCCATTCTCATAAAGGAACCTGAGCTTGTCATCGATCTTCATTTGTTTTGAACCTCCAAGCTTCCACATTTTATTAGCCCAATGATCCAATCTTTCGACTTCACCTTCTTCATTTATCACTGCATCTACAGGTAACGAAATTAATGGTTTGGCTTTCAATTCGTACCAAATATTAGCGTGATTTTCAAAAGAATCATATCCACCATCAAGCCAGTATTCATTTATTTTAGCATTTATTTTAATAAGAGCGGCTATATGTACTGGAAGTTGAGGAGAATCCCCTACAAGCCCATCAGTATAATTCATGAAGATAGGAAATGTACCTATCATAGTTATGTGTGCTTTATCCATCTTGCATCCATAATGCGGATTGAAATCACTAAAATAATCATATCGTGATGCCTCAAGCGGGGTTGAATCCAGTTTAGCATCTTTTGCGTCTATGAGTTTGCAAATCTTTTCTCCTACCATCATCATTATTTTATTTATGCCTTCAACTGAAAGTCGATATGTCCGAAAAAAATAAAAGTTGACATATCGAGACATTTACTTTATTTAGATAGTTCTCAAGAGAATCTTCAACGAGAATCCCTTTGAACACTTTCGAAACTTTTGTCACAAGAGGGGACTTGCTAAACTATTTAAATCTGTCGGTACGCTGGCGACCTGTCAGGTTGTGATGTTAGGTCATACGGAAAAAAGAGGTAGCTTTATAAATCAAAAAGCTAATTGGATTTTTTCCCGTAAACTATACTTTCCTATAGGGTTAAAAAAAGCAAAAAACACCTATATATTCGTTGCTGCTCGATTTACGACAGCTATTGAAAATGGAATATTCGATAGTAATCTAAGAAAAAAAATTGAAATTATCCATGAAGTAATACGTTCTTTAGGAGTTAAACTCTATAGTTCTCATCATATAGAAAAATTTGGCGAAAATCTGAGTTACTATGATCGCGCTGTGAAAAGGGATATTTCTCAAATAAGTAGATGTGATATTTTTGTGGCTCTTCTTGAAGATAAGTTATCAGCGGGTGTCTGTACCGAATTAGGATGGGCTTCGTTCGTGGGTAAAAAGATAATACTGATTATTCCAGATAATTTCGATATTAATAGGGTACCTATGATTAAAGGACTTACCACAATAACTTATTGCGAAATTGTACGTTACGCAGATAATAATATTTTACGAGACAGATTACACTCTGTACTTCAACCGCTTATATCAAAATGATTTCTTTCAAAAGCAGACTATCTGGAAATCCTATGCCTCTTTTTCCCAACACCTTGAAATGTGTTTTATCCGTGCCCATATTTGGTTTGATAATTGTTAAGTTGGTTTTTGCTATTCTGGTGGATGCACGAAAACCCCTATCGTCTTCAATGAAGCTCCCCACAGCAGAGCTGCGGGGTATAACGATTAAGAATCAATATGTGATGTGGTCGCATGGTTATTATATACCATGTCGCATATGTGACAAGGTAACAAAGTATTTATACACATGGTCACATAACAATTATTCATGAAAGAGGAAGACCACCTGAAAGCATACTAGGAATATAAGGATAATATTTTCTCCTGGGCGCTTGAGATACGCGGACTGGAAAAATCGCAAAGGACAGTCGGGCTTAATTCATCGCGGGCGATAGTTGAGCTTCTGAAAAAATCATTCTTGGGATACTAAATGAATAAATACGAACTTATTGCATATGCCATGGATTTTTGTTCTTTCCTGCTGAAATCAGAGATGGCAAACGATATAAAAAAAATAATTCTTTTTGGCTCTGTGGCAAGGGGCGACTTTGACAGTGAAAGCGACATTGATATTTTTATAGATACTGAAAAAGAAAAAGCAGTTGAAAATGCTGCAAAAAAACGGTTAAAGGCATTTGAAAAATCAGAGATATTTGAAAAATGGATGCTTAAAGGGTTAAAGAACCCCCTATCGATAAAAGCAGGCAAACTTGAGAAATGGGATATTTACAGAAGCGTTATTAGCAGCGGCATTCTTTTATATGGGAAATTTGAAGAAATGCCTGAAGGGGCAAAATACTATTCCATGTTTGTCCTGGATTTCGGCAGGATGGACAGAAAAAAAAAGATCAAGCTCTGGAGGGAATTATACGGCTACAAGCAGAAAGTAGGGGGGAAAACTTTTGTTTCAAAAGGACTACTCGAAGAACTATCAGGTAAAAAAATTGAACGAAGCGTTATTGCCGTTCCTGCCGAGAATAAAAGCAGTATTATAGAGTTCATAAGAAAAAATGGCATAACATATAAGGTTATTGAATTGTGGACAGACGGGATTTAAATCCACATATGTGAAAACCCCCCTCTCTACTTCCCCATCTTCTTCAGCCCATTGATCAATGCATCATACCTCTGGCATATTCTCCGGATCACATCCATCTGTGCGTTCTTATGTGTGGGAATAAGGATATCAGCCCCTGTTCCGATCTCTTTCCCTTCGCTTGATGTTCCGTAATCAGGCGCTATCCTCACCCCGTCCGATGATATTCCAAGGCGCAGTTCATTGACCATCTTTGATATCATTTCGGTATAAGGAGTCACTTTGCGGGTTATTGAATATGTCTTTTCGATGTACTCGTCCTTAAGATCGGAAATATGCTCCATGCTTTCCCTTACCTTTCTGGAAGAGCCGTATTCAGCAAGGAGATTGATCGAATTTGTCAGTTCATCGAACGTGGTAGCAGAAACCTCGATGATCCTGCCATCAAAGTATTGACTGATCTTTTGCTGGTAACCTTTCGAAATGACAAGCACTCCGAGTTCAGCCAACTGGTCGCGCTCTTCGTCAGTGGGAGAATACGGGTTCACAACTTGATACTCAGCTATACTGCACAGTCCCATCAGTGATTCGAACATGGGCGTGACGCCGACCCCCTGCTTCCCCAGCCACTTATCAAGTCCCATCTGCTGCTCCTTAGCAAGCTCAATTATCTTGCGCCTGATGGCTTCAGGATCTCCTGAATCAAGGTTGAAATACTCGGCAAACCGATGCGTCGTGGAGAGCAGCTTCGTCCTGCCCTGAGGCACTGCTGAAATGAAACCCCATTCCTCAAGTTCCCTGACATGGTCGTAAGCTGCGGCGCCCCTTCTGTCCACAAGGTCAGCCACGGTCAGAGGCTGGTGATACGCGATCATGGACAGCGTCCGAAGCACCGGAGCACGCAGCTCCTTTGGCGCAAGAGACCTGACCTTCTCAGCATACTCAGGCATGACCTGCATTACGAACCTTCCTTCGATCTCTTTTATCTCAAGTGCAGAGCCACGCTGCCTGTACTCCTCTATCAATTGCTGAAGCAGTTCTTTCGCGTTCTTTCCTCGGACGAGATTGGAAAGTTGCGCTAAATCAAGCGGTTCACCTGAAGCAAAGAGCGCAGCCTCTAATATCTCCTTTTCTGCTGTCATGATGCCTCCTGTCTGCGGATGAAAAGCTCACCGAAAAGCTCTTCCTGCTCAAGCCAGATCTCCTTTTTTGTAGCAAGATAAAGCAGGGCCAGATAAGCCATAATCCTGCCTGCCCTGTCAAGGGAACCTGCAAGCTCTGAGAACTGGATGTATTTCTGTTTTTCGAAAAGATTTGTCAAAATATTCCTCATCTTCGTCACCCTGCTTTCAATATCTTCTTCGTGCGCTATGGAAAGTACTTCCTTTATGGTCGTACGATGCACTTCTTTCTTGCTCCTCAGGCGTTCAAGCCTTTTATCTTCTAACGCTTCTGCCTTTTTCAGTTCTGTCAACAGTTCATCAAGGGTAACAGGACGGCGGGAGGTGCGACGCAGGGGAAGTGTGGGTACCGGGTAATCGCTTATCTCAAAATTATCACCTTCATCCCTGAAATCCTCGGGAATTTCTTCCACTTCTACAAGGGCATTGGACTTCATACGAAGCAGGATGGCAGCATACAGAAGTGTTCTCCCTGAGACGCGAAGGTCCATTTTCTCCAGTTCCTCGACCTGCCGCAGGAACTTATCCGTGATCTCAACGATGTCTATGTTCCACGGGTCTATTTCGCCATTTCGAGCCAGATTTACAAGGATCTCGATCGGCTCTTCAAGTATTGCTTCGTTTGTGGTTACCTCAGCCTCGCCGTTTGTCATGTTTGTATTGATGTTTGTATTAATATAAGTATATAAAAGCACATAAGTGTTTTGTTAGACGATGCCAGTCTTTTTCCCGTCTTTTGACAGAAGCACCACTCGACTTGATTCAGAACTGTCAGCAATGCAGTAGTCCAGGGATTGCGCGACTTTTTTTGAGACATCCAGCACTTCTTGATGGGAAGGCATGCTGTCCCTGGAAAGGCGATTTCTTGAAAAGCCCAGGTGCATGTAGGCTTTCAATTCTACATAATCCGGCTCGGCAAGCCCGATGAGGCGCGCATAACCTTCCGGTGAATTCATATTTACACCCTTCGTGAGGGTTATCCTTACTGCAGTCCGCGTCTTCGAACCTTTCATGATCTCAAGCGACTGCTTTATATTATCCCATGTGTCGGCAAGCGGAGCGCATGCTTTTTGATATGTTTCTTTATCGGGTGCGTTGAGACTGATATAAAGCTGGGTCGGTTTGAGCGATCCTACCATTTCCGGATTTGTCCCGTTGGTGACCACAAAAGTGGTCATGCCCATT
>JBDROC010000078.1:0-3723 GCA_043810475.1 Methanobacteriota archaeon
GAACGAGGAAAGACTGCCGAAACTGAGAATAAACAGCTACTATAAAAAACTTATGCTCCAGAAGAATTCTTTTTCAAAAGAGGAAAGACAATTCCTTGATGAAAAATTGCGCTCTGCCTCTTGGCTGTTAAAAAGCCTTGATCAGAGGAATAGGACGATATACAGGGTGACAGAGAGCATAATTAATTTTCAGCGGGATTTTTTTGACAAGGGTGTCCAGTATCTGAAGCCTTTGAACCTCAAAAATGTTGCGGTTGAACTCAGTCTGCACGAAAGCACTATCAGCAGGGTTACATCCAATAAGTATCTGTCCTGCAGTCATGGTGTTTTCTGTTTTAAGTTTTTTTTCTGCAGCGCCCTGCAGAGCGATGCAGGAACGGTGTCCTCTACCTCTGTAAAAGGCCTGATAAAGAAGATAGTATCAGAGGAAGACCATAGGAAGCCATTGAGCGACCAGCGTATCGTTGAGCTGCTTAAAAGCCAAAACATAGCAGTAGCAAGGAGAACAATCGCAAAATACAGAGATGAGCTTAAAGTGCCGTCTCAGAATCAGAGAAAGATATTAGGCTAAATGGAGCACCTCCAAGAGGTGCTCCATAAAAGGAGGATAATTATGAATATAATAGTCAACGGGAGGCATCTGGATCTAACTCGAGCGCTTAAGAATTATGCGGAAGTGAAGATTAAAAAATTTGAGCGGTATTCTTCAAATATTACCGAGGCTGTTGTGACTCTCAGCATAGAAAAATACAGGCATAAGGCAGAGGTGCTGCTGAAAGCGAATGGAGTGATGATACAGGCAGAGGGAGTTACAGGTGAAATCTATTCTTCAATAGACGAAGTGGTTGAAAAACTTGAGAAACAGGTAAAGAAATATAAAGAAAAACTTGTATCCCATAGAAAAGGCGAAGGGAAGAATATAGAGGGGACATTACAGGAAGCGCCTCAGGAAACAGGCGAAATTATAAAGAGGAAGCGGTTTGACATGAAACCCATGGGGCCGGATGAGGCGGTAATGCAGATGGAGCTCATTGACAAGGATTTTTTTGTTTTCACCAATGAAGTGAGCGGCGATATCAATGTTGTATATCGCAGGCGCGATGGAAACTTCGGGCTCATAGAGCCTGTGAAATAAGAGTGGTGCAGGATAATCATGCATCACGCATCAGGTATCGTATATCTTGTATGAAATTGAAACCGACAATAGTTATAATCACCGGTCTTTCAGGTTCAGGGAAGACTGTTGCATTAAGGGCGCTTGAGGACAGCGGTTTTTTTTGTGTCGATAACCTTCCTGTCGCGCTTATTAATTTATTTGTATCCAGGCTGCCAAAGAAAGACAATATAACAAAAATAGGCGTAGGCATTGACATAAGAGAGCAGGCATTTCTTTCTAAAATAGATTCTGTACTGTTGCTCCTGAAGAAGAAATACAGGACAGAAATCGTATTCCTCGAGGCGGAGAAAGGTGTTCTTGTAAGGAGATTCAAAGAGACAAGAAGGCCGCATCCTTTGTCTTCAGGCAGCGCTGATATTGATCAGTCAATAGAAAAGGAGAAGGATATGCTTTTGCCTTTAAGAAAAGAGGCTGACAGGATTATAGATACGTCGTCTTACACGCCCCATCAACTGAGGCATCTAATTACTTCGTTATACAGCAATACCAAGAAGTCCAAGGCTATGTCATTAACGTTTATATCTTTCGGGTATAAGTTTGGTGTGCCGCAGAACATCGACCTCCTCTTTGATGTGAGGTTTATTCCAAATCCAAACTTCATACCTGAACTCAAGGAACTGCGGGGTATAGACAAGCCTGTTAAAAAATTTATTTTTGAGAAGCCTCAGACAAAAGAATTTATCAAGAGGCTGAAGGGTCTTCTTGATTTTCTCATCCCGCTCTATATAAAAGAGGGCAAGGCTTATCTTACTGTCGGTATCGGATGCACAGGCGGACGGCATCGTTCTCCTGCGATAACCGAAAAAATAGCAGCGCTTATAGAAAAACATCCTGTTGAGATTAGCGCTATACATCGGGACCTGTAAGCAAAAGAAAAGTGGAAAGCAGGGTTAAAGGCACTAAAGAAAGGCAATGGCAGGATTTAAACTCTTCATGTGATATCTGAAAACCATGCCAAGCAGGAGGCAGGATGTTTAAATGTCTTAAGATATTGATTGCTTTTATTATCCTTGCGGTTCTTTTGTATATAGGACATGGGTTTATATTAAAAGAGGCAGGAAGATTTTTATATTATAAGGATGAACTCAAGCCGGCAGATGTCATAGTTGTGCTTGCAGGTGAAGAAACTGAGAGGGTTGAGCACGGTGTAAAACTTTTTAAAGAAGGATGGTCAAGAAAGGATAGGATTATACTGACAGGAGGCCCGCTTGTCTGGAAATATACATGGGCAACTCTTATGCAGGAACATGCTGTGCATCTCGGCATGCCAAAGAGCGCAATCCTGCTTGCGGATAAATCAAAGACTACTGAAGAAGATGCGATATTTACAAAAGAGCTTATGGATAAGCACGGATACAAATCATGCATAATTGTCACTTCTCCTTATCACAGCAGAAGGGCATTGAAAATATTTAAGAGGGTCATGGGCAACAAGATAAAGATAATAAGTGCGCCTGCTGAGGAGAGCTGGTTTAGGTTTGATGAGTGGTGGAAGAGGGAAAGAGACAGAAAGAGAGTCATGAATGAATATTCTAAGTTTATATGGCTGTTGATTTTTGGATTTAAAAATGAGGCGCCAGCCTGAAACGGAGGGTTTAAATGGGAATTTCTAAAGAACTCCTGAAGATTCTTGCATGTCCGGCTTGCAAGAATGAAGTGCACCTGACAGAGGACGGGAAATGGCTGGGTTGCAGCCATTGCAAACTTAAATATCCGGTAATGGAAGATATTCCGGTAATGCTTGTTGATAAAGCAGAACCATTTGATAAGTAAGATAATTTTTCTTCTGTACGCAAAAATTCCATGGAGAAAATACTGAATGATATAGACGGGAACTCATGGCAAGAGACGGGTCAATTATATGGTATTAGCCCGGATATGGATTTCATAAATTCTTCCGCTGCTTTTTCAATGGGATACTCTTCTGCTTTGAGTCTTGCCTTATATCCCATTGCTTTGCGACTGGAAAGAGCAATGCCTATTTTTTCGGCCAGAGTATCATAGTCCGTTAAGTCTTCCAGTACAAAGCCTTCCTCTCCGTTCCGTATCAGTTCCGCCACGCCGTTGTTTCTGGTTGTGATAACAGGAAGTCCTGATGCCATTGCCTCCAGCGTTGCATTACTGAACGGGTCATATATTGTCGGAAGCGCGAATATATCAGCCGCTGCATAGAACTTTTCTACCTCACTCTGAGCATCAAGAAATATTGTACTGGTTTGAATGCCGCATTTTTTTGCCATGGATTTGAATTTATTAATGTTCCCTCTGCCGATAATCAGGAGTCTCAGGTTTTTTCCTGATTTTATAAGAGATGCGGCGCGGATAAGCATCCCGAGCCCTTTCCTCTCAAACCCCGAGCCCACAAAGAGAATAACTTCCGCATCCTCGCTGATTGAAAGTTCCTTCCTTACCCGAGTCCTGTAAATTTCTGCATTCAGCGGCGAGAATCTTTTTATGTCTACGCCATTATAGATGACCTTTATCTTTTTCTCAGGGACTGCGTAATGGTTTATTATCTGGGATTTGACCATATTTGAATTTGCGAT
>JBDROC010000079.1:0-2384 GCA_043810475.1 Methanobacteriota archaeon
GTCTGGATAAAAAGAAGGAATTGCCTTTGTTTGTAAGTGATGGGAACAATCAATATACAGTGGCTCTTTTTAACATGTATAGTGAAACAGTTACACCTGATAGAACTGGAAAGAGGGGAAGACCTGAAGTACCTTATAAGATACCGAGAATGGATTTGAGATATGCTCAGGTCATTAAAGAACGTGAAGGTGGGAAACTTGTTAAGGTTCATAAAAAGATTATTTTTGGTGACAAAGAGGATATTTCTCAATCTGAGATCACGACATCACATATTGAACGACAAAACTTGACCTTCCGACAAGAAAATGAACGTCTTGCAAGGAAGACGATAGGCTTTTCAAAGGAAGATTATTGGTTGGAAAGGCAAATGATTTTCTATATGGCATTTTTTGATTTTGTAAGACCGCATTCGGGGTTAAAATTAAAAATAGAACCTGAAGATGATGATATTACAAATAAGAAGTATATACAGAGAACACCAATGATGGCAACAGGCAAAACTGATCACATTTGGTCTTTGGAGGAGATGCTTACTTTTCCTTATTATAAAACATCAGTAAATTAAAGGGTCAATACCCCATTTTGCGGATGCGATATATTCTCTGAAGGGTGCATTGAAGTGATCAAAGGGGCAGATTTGGAAACAGATTTGATATTCCTTGATGATAAAATCGAATGCTTCAGAAATGATATTTTGTCTTTGAAAGAGGAATATGTGGTTTGTAAAAAGTGTGGAAATTCTTTGAGGAATGTAAAAGCAAAGGATCTTATCAGAGAATATACGACCCAGAGACAGAGAGAAAATGAAAATGGAAAGCACTGCAGGAAGGGATTTCCTGAAGAACTGGTGAAGCCTCCGGTTACTATGATGAGATGGATAGAGTGCAATTGATACTTGAACTGGATAAAAAGCTTCATATCAACAAGACAACCAGGTCGTTTGCGAGGCGGGATCAGATAGGCGATTCCAGACGGAGCAGGCATGGACTGGAGGAGCATTGTATGATCGGGACAATCTCCCTGCAGATTATCCTGGAAGCATTTGATGATATAGAAGCGGGAAAAAACTTAGTTTAATATGAGCGTTGATATCGAGAAGAACCGCCCGATCTGGGAGGCTCACTGCAAAGGTGCATTTCCAAGAGAGTTCGCGTATAAGCCGCTGCCAGGCGAATCTCCTTTAAACCTGGTAAGGATTCACCGGGTAAGGAACGTTGAGGCGCTCGCCGGGCTTGTAAGTGCGTATCATAACAGGCTGGGATTTTATGTATCGGTCTATCCCTTTGTGCCGAAGCCTGGCTCCGGAAAGCTGGACTATGAGACTGCCATTATCGACAGGCTTTACCTCGACTTTGATTCAGCAGAGGATCTTGGGCTCGCTCTCAATGAAGCCAGCACAGTCAGAGATGTCCTGCAGGATGTATCAATAGAAGCCATGTCCTACTTTTCAGGGATGAAGGGAACTGCATGCTATATAGATTTCTCGCCCGCAGCCATCGCCGCTGAGAACAAGAAGGAGGTTCTGGGGCTATTCTGGGATATTGTTAATGAAGGCTTGGAAATCAACTACACAGCGTTGAATCTCACAACTCTGGACAGGAGCAGTGTCCGGGGAGACATTGCAAGAGTCTCCCGGCTGCCGAACACCCCTCACCAGAGCGGGCTGTTCTGCATACCCCTCACAATAAGGGATATGCACAGGAGCGAAGGCTATATCAGGAACCTTGCCAGGCAGCCAAGATACGATATCGATCTCGATATCATTATCAAAGACAATATCAGGATCAATGACAGGGTTGTTCCCGACCTGCTCAGGAAGCTTGAACTCAGAGTAATAGACATGCGGAAAGAGGAAGAGGAGGAAAAGGAAGCCAGAGCAGCGCAGCTTAGAGCATCCCCGGCAGCGATAATGGGAGGCAAGTATGTGACTGAGGAAGAAATCCAGAAGGCGAGATCCTATTCGATTGCCAATATCCTTGGGAGCAGAAGATTGAGGACCTGCCTGTTTCATGACGATCAGGTACCAAGTTTATCCGTGAATCATAAGAAAAACCTGTGGCGGTGTTTCGCATGCAGTCGCAGCGGAAATGTGATTCAACTTATAATGGAGATGGAGGGTATCAACTTCACAACAGCGGTGAGATGGCTTTGTAACAAGTGAGAGGTACTGCATTAGCCAAGAAGATGGAATTCGGGTAATTAATGAGAATCGTGCCTCAGAAGGAACTCCCGGAAAGGCTGGGTATATCAAGGAATGTCAGTCCGTTGGTGAAGGTTTTGGGAAAGAAAGGACTTGTCAGACGAACGTGGGATATGTCAGCTCATTTGTATCCTACATGATAGACATACAGTATCATTACTATCCGACCACATGGTGTTCGCT
>JBDROC010000080.1:0-4193 GCA_043810475.1 Methanobacteriota archaeon
TATTTATAATCCCTGGCTATCACCACATCTTTGAATGTTGCGGCTTTTTTTATGACCTCCTCAACGTTTATCACACCTGCAATATTTGTGCCGCAATGACAGACATAAACTCCAATGTTCATTTTTTCCCTCCTATCTTATTGAGCACCGGGTCAACTGGTATGTTTTGCCTGAGCATGCCCAGATCATGGGGAGTCATGCCCAGCGCCAGTCCAAGCAACTGGGTATAATACAAAACCGGTAGAGCGAATTCATCTCCAAAGGCATGCTCTATCTCTGTCTGCCCCCGGTCAAACTCAAGATGGCAGGAGGCGCAGGCATTAACCACACAATCTACACCCGCATTCACCATGTTTGTGAGCTTTTCCCTGGTAATGTCAAGAGCCACCTCGGTGTCCCTGGCTCTCATTCCCCCTCCGAAGCCGCAGCACATCATCTTATCCCTGTACTCTATGCTTTGAGCACCAGTTACTTCTACCAAATCATCTAATATCCGTGGTCTTTCGGCGCTCCCGTGACACCGTACCTCAGTAGGTTTGAGGAAATGACACCCGTAATGCACCGCAACCTTGAGACCATCCAGTGGCTTTTTTATAGATGCTTTTATTTTCTCCAGACCTATATCATTTGTAAATATCTCAACCTGATGTTTCACATTTACCGTGCCTTTGAATTCCATGGGTGAGAGTATGCTGTTGATTTTCTCCCTCAATACACGGTTTTCTTTTAACAGGTGGTTTGCTTCCTGGAGAGAGCCATAGCAGCCATTGCACATGGTCATAATATTATCTCCAGTCTTTTCTGCAATGCAGAGATTCCTCGCTGCTAAAGCCAGCCATGTCTTGAGGTTAAATGACCCGAATACCCCGGGAGCAGGGCAACAGGAAGCGCCGGGCAGGTCTACTGCCTCGATACCAAAATCCCCCAATATCTTGAGGGTTGAAGCCTCTATTCCAGGATATCTGTTCGGGATCACACATCCCAGAAAGCATGCATATCTCATTTTTTAGCCTCTTTTATAGCCTCTTTTAGATCCATCGTCTCCCAGTCAAAACCAACAAGCTCATCAAAATGTGACTTTCGCAGGATATCCTGCACGCTTTCCAATGCTTCAGTATGGGAATGTGTTGTTGGTGGGAGCCTGCTGAGCCCAAGTTCCTCCCTTACCTTCTGAATCTCTTCATTTATTGGAACTGCATGCCCTGTTTTAAAAACATATGCTGCCGACATCCTATGTGGCTTTGCCATATACCCTTCTTTCACGGCGATGTTCCGGAGTACCCTTATTATATCTGTTGTTTTCACGCCCCTCGGGCACCGCTCTTGACACGTATAGCATGTAGTGCAGCCCCATAGTTCGTTGCTCGATAACACCTTTTCTCTAAAACCGAGCATCACCTCCCTGATGAGCTTCCGCGTACGAAACGCAGTTCTTCTTCCGGAGGGACAACTGCCACTGCATCTGCCGCACTGCATGCATGCATTAATAGTTTTTACCAGGTTATCTCCAAAAACTTCCCCTCCTACGGATATAATCTCATCGATGAAATGACTATCCAGATCGTTCAACCTTACAACGCTTTTAACCACAGGCATAATTACTCTTCCGTATTACCAGAACATGGGTTTCATTATGAATTCGCAGGCATCATCGCCCCTCGCCTCACATCTTACCTCATCACAGCGCAGCGCTTCAGTCCCAAAGGCGGCCTCGCACATACCTGCAAGGTATCCTCTAATAAAATGACACATCGGCTTATCCGAGTCCCCATTATACTTCCTGCCCTCGAAGCTATTTTTTACAACAACGACAATCTCCTTTTTGCGGTCGTCTATCTCCAATTTCTCCAGGTTAAGCCAGCCAAAATGTGGAAATTGTTGCTTATAAGCATCGATTATTTCATCCTTTGTCTTAAAGTCCCACCATTCTTTCATTAAATTAAAACCTCTCTTCCCAGCCTCGTAACCCGCATGATACAGCACGCTCTCAGCTCCTCTTCCAAGCGAGGTTATCAGTTCCCTGTGTATTACCCCAAAGGTGCTCTTGCTCATAAATATTATGGGCACACCAGACAATGTAACATTTGCCCTGGACTCCTCAAACTCCAGTTTCAACGCTTCTTTTAGAGTTCTAATTTTATTTTCCCCCTCACCTTTTAAATAAACTGTTAGACTTTGATTTCATACAATCTAAGAGTCATGATGCCATCAATAAATATTTTAGTGGCAAAAAATGCCATTATTTGACATCTGAAAAATCCAAAACACTGGTAGCATAAAATAGCCTTTTATCAAAATCCAATAGTTCATGAATGATTATTAATATTATTAGTGCCATCAGCCCTTCATTAGACCCAGATTTTTCAAATCCTCCACAAAACCTGTTACCACATTGGCGAACTTGGCACATTCTGCAGCAGAAATCCATTCCAGACGGAGTCTCTTAGGATCAATCCCCATGGTCTCTAAAAGCTTTGAAGTCATTTCCACTCTTTTCTGGCATTTCTCATTACCCGAGACATAGTGGCATTCACCGATGTGACAGCCAGTAACCAGTACCCCATCTGCCCCGTGCTCAAATGCCCTGAGGACATAGGAGGGTTCAATCCTGCCAGAGCACATGACCTTGATTATATGTATATTTGTAGGATACTGATACCTTGAAACTCCGGTGAGGTCAGCACCTGCATAGCTGCACCAGTTACAGCAAAAAGCCACTATCAAAGGTTCCATCATACCACTCCAAATAAGGCATCTATCATCGCATCTACCTGTTCATCTCGATAATGCTTCATTGTTATCGCACCGTTACAGCAGCTTATTGCGCAGGCACCGCATCCCTTGCACATGACCTCATTAATTTTAGAAACCAGCCTGCCGTCCTGTTTAACAATCTCATAGGCATTGTACGGGCAGATCTTCTTACATTCTCCGCATCCCCTGCACAGCCTTTCATCCAAGCTTGCTGTTATGCCTTCAGCTTTTACCGAACCCCTTGCCATAGGGATGGCTGCCCTGGCTGCTGCCCCAAGAGCCTGCCCCACGCTTTCAGATACATCAGCAGGTGCATGGGCGCATCCGCATAAAAAGACCCCCTCGGTTGCGAAATCCACAGGTCTTAGTTTCACATGGGCTTCTAGGAAGAACTTATCCATGCCCAAAGGAACTTTCAGCATTCTTGACAGGTTCTCGGCATCCGGGTGCTGGACAAGAGGCGTTGAAAGAACCACAAGGTCTGCAGGAAGTGCCGAATCCATCCCAAGGAGGTCATCATAAAACTTCACCATCAAACCATTTTCCTCTGTTACAACTGGCAAAGATGTGTACCTGAGAAACCTGACCCCATTCTCCCTGGCTTTTCTATAATATTCTTCATGTTCAACGCCATGAATCTGGATATCATTGTGGAGGGTAACTACTTCGGATTCAGGATAAAGCTCCTTAAGAAGCAGTGCATTTTTAATGGCTGCCATACAGCAGATTCTCGAACAATAAGAAACTCCTTGACCCCTCGCCCCGACGCACTGGATCATTACCACATTCTTTGGCGGCTCAATCGTCTTTTCCTTCAGGGCTTTCTCGAGCTGGAGCTGGGTCATTACATTTGGATATTTTCCATAGCCATATAAGCCCACAGGCTCAAACTCCTCTGCTCCAGTTGCAACAATTATTGTCCCGACTTTGAAGGTATTATCGCCAACGGTCACATTGAAATTTCCAATATAACCTTCTATTCCCTTCACAGTGGATGAGGTAAACAGTTTGATTTTGTCATGGTTTTTTACATTCTTTATTACAGGCTCCAGCGACTTGAGAGCCTCCTCTCCAGTTGGGAAAAGCTTATAAAGATTCCTCATCATCCCTCCGACCTCCTTCTCCCTCTCAACAAGGTAGACATTGAAGCCAAGATTTGCAAGGCAGAGAGCCGAGGTCATGCCAGCAATTCCGGCTCCAATTACCATCGCAGAGGGTTCGACCTTTATCTCCATTTCCTGAAGTGGCTCTAAAAGAGCTGCCCTTGCTGCCCCCATCCTGATAAGGGTCTTGGCTTTAGCAGTTGCTTTTTCCGGCTCCTTCATATGCACCCATGAGCAGTGCTCTCTTATATTAACAAATTCGAATAAATAAGGATTTAATCCTGCTGCCTGGCAGGTAGCCCTGAAGAGGGGCTCGTGAGTTCTCGGAGTGCAGGA
>JBDROC010000081.1:0-3756 GCA_043810475.1 Methanobacteriota archaeon
TGTAAAGTTTTCGCGCCTGCTGCACCCCGTAGGGCCTGGATTCATGTCTCAGAATCCATCTCAGGGATCTTGCTCTCACAACCCTTACCCGTCGCTGGCTAGTAGGTACGTTACACCCACTACTACCTGATAGGCCGCAGACCCATCCTTGGGCACCGGAGTTTTGGACCAGAGAACATTCCAGTTTCTCTGATCTATCTGGTATTAGTCCCAGTTTCCCGGGGTTATCCCGGACCCAAGGGCAGGTTATCCGCGTGTTACTGAGCAGTATGCCGAGGGCTTACCCCTCTCAACTCGCATGGCTTAGTCGGACCCCGATAGCAGTAACCTCTGGCAGGATCAACCAGAATTGTTTGATATCTCGTTGAATATCTGCACACATTTGAAGTTTTAATTAGTCCACGATCAATCCTCGTATTTAAATACGAGGTCAATATGAAGCTTTGACTATCGGAATTTTAGGAGGAACTATTATATAAGGTACAATAGTTCCTTGTTAATTCCCTTTCTCTCGATTGGAATTAACCGAACTGTCACGTCAACGTCAGACGAGAAAATTAATTCCTGTCTCCATTTTATGTATCATGGTTGGAAGACAGCCCTTCACATTCAGGTTTTACCTACAATCTGGGCCGACGCCAAATATTGACCATGAATAAGGTGGTGATAAATATGCGTTGTATTTTTCAACACAACATTCCTTCGTGTTTTACCACGCAGGAAGACTTATGTATGTTATTTATTGTATATAACGCTTTCCCTCGCATACGATTTTATATACGAGTTCATTATTATTATACTGAAAACCAGAACAATTTTTCCTGAATTTTCTTCAACATATGTCCTGGCAACCTCGTTGCCGGGCTTCCCCAACTACTACACGCGAGTATATAAGGGTTGCGGGTGAGGATTTTGAGGGATATTCAGAATACAAATTTTTATTATATATAATATCGATTATAAAAATTTTTGATAATAAACGAAAATGTAATGAAATTGAAAAAAAAAGGGGAAAAAATGGATTTACCCGAACAGTGCGCCGAGCCCTTCCATTCCGCTTTCTTCAGCTTTTTCCTTCTCTTGCGGTTTTTCTTCTTTCTTAGGAGCTTCAGCTGGTGCCGCCGCTGCCGGGGCTGCCGCTGCTGCTGCCGCCGGGGCTGCAAACGCTGCCTTTGAGATCGCTTCCTCGATATTGACGCCCTCAAGAGCAGACACAAGTGCTTTTGCTCTTACTTCATCAACTTCTCCGCCTGCTGCTTTGATAACAGCAGAAACCGCTTCATCTGTAACTTTCTTTCCTGCGCTGTGTAATAACAGTGCTGCATATACGTATTCCATTTTAATCACCTTTTGTTGAACTGAATCCCCGTATTAAATACAGGGTATTAACCGAATAGCGAGCCAAGACCCGCTGCAATATCTGTTTCCTTTGGTTCTTCTTTCTTCTTCTCTTCCTTTACTTCCTTATCGGGCGCTGCTTTTGCCACAACCGGAGGTGCTGCCACTGACGCTTTTGCAAGCTTTTCTTTCACCCTGTCGCTTATTGCATTAGCATCCTTGGCTGAAGCAAGTTTGGCAAGTGATAACATCTGTGCATTCGCTTTTGCAAGCAGCACATCGATGATATCAGGCATGATGATCTCAGCATTAATGGCAAGATTTCTTGACTGCGACGCTGCCTTTGCAAGCAACGTGGTTATAGTGGCTTTTGCAGGATATGCCGCATTGACCGATAAATTGAACGCCTGCTGTGCAGCAAGAGTAATATCACTTACGTATTTTGTCTCGTCAACCGCAAGCAGTTTAGATTCATATATCATGCCTTTCTCATAAACTGCACGAAGATCCAGCCCCAATTCCACAGGATGTATCTCAAGTCGCGACAGGATTGAAGCAAGTTTTGCATTTACGACATCGCCTGCTTTTGCGACTGTCTTTGTCTCACGGATAACGACTTTTCCTCCTTCGATCCCTGCCGGGATGCCTGAACCCTGCAATTCACCCACGATCGGCCCAGGGGGAAATGATGTGGGACCCTTCTGAACAATTATGTCTCTGGGGGCTATACCTCCGGGTTTAATAGGAGCAGCTGTTTTTCCCGTTTCCAGTATCTTGTAAAGCTTGAACGGATTTTCATTCGTGAACAATAATGCAGTCTGATCGACCACATACTTGCTTACTTGTTTTATTTCATCAGATGATTCATCAAGAGCCCTGAATATCATGTTATTTCTGCACATCTTTACATCAGCAAGGCCGCGCAGGTTCTTGCGCATCAACTGAAGTTGATTTGAAGGTATTCCATGAACTCCGACAATGCCCATTGAAGAATAAGTGGTCATTAATTTCTTAATATTATCGATCTCATCCTTTTTCCACTGAGGGATATGGATGCTGTGGTGCACGTCTTCTCTTGACATTTAGATCACCCTCACTGACGGTCCCATTGTGGTCTTGACAAATATCGATTTAACGTTATACAGACCGCGCTCGTACCTGTGTTCTATGCGGTTAATGATCGTGTCGATATTCTCTGAGATCTTCTCAGGTGGCATCTCTTTTCTTCCCACAGAAATGTGGAAAGTCATTTTATCCTTTGACCTGATCTTTATCGAGTTCCTGGACTTGTTGATGATCTGTACAACATCCTTGTCAGGAGTAAGCGGTATGGGCATTTTGCCCCTGGGACCCAGCACCTGACCGAGTGTTTTACCTATTAAAGGCATGAACGCCGATTCTGCAATGAAGAAATTGACCTCTTCTGCCAGGTTCTTAGCTCTTGTCTTGTCTTCTCCAAGGACGTTTATTTCCTCAGGGTCAAAAACATAATCCGCTCCTGCTCCTTTTGCTCTCTGGGCGGTTTCACCTTTTGCGAATACCGCGATCTTGATCTGTTTACCAACGCCATTAGGCAGTATGATCTCCTCGTCCAGCCTGTTCTGCGGCTGGTTCATATCAAGATTTTTAAGGTTTATAGCTAAATCTATGCTTTCTGAGAACTTGCGCTGTGGTGATTTTTCCATCGCCTGTTTTACAGCGGTTACTATCTTTTCATGTTCCAATAAGATTCCTCCCGTAGTAGTCGACTCGATGGTCTCCTACGGTGATAGGGAGGTGCTATTTTCGCCAAGGTAGTACTTTAATGTATCGGTTGGGGAGTTCTGTAAAGCAGTTTTTCCTGTACCTCTCTGGCTTTTTTCTCACCCGCAAGCCTCTTTACCAGCGCTATGGCGAACTCCATGGCTGTCCCAGGACCCTGTGAGGTCAAAATATTCCCGTCTTCAACTACCGGTTTATCAACGTATACAGCATTTTTTAACTCGTTTTCCATTCCCCTGAATATAGTTGCGTTCTTTCCTGCAAGGATTCCAGCTTTAACAAGAACGGACGGGGCGGCGCAAATAGCAGCTACGATCTTTCCATCTGCATTGTACCTGTTTACAAGTTCGATGACGCGCCTATCGCTTCCGAGATTGACATAACCGGGAGAACCCCCGGGAAGTATTATCATATCATACTCTTCCTTTATGCCATCAAGTGTTACATCAGGTTGCATTTTCATTCCTCTTGACCCTGTGATCAATCCATCCTTAAGCCCTGCTATCATTACTGTTACTCCACCTCTCCTGAGTATATCGACAATACTCGTGAGTTCGATCTCTTCAAAGCCTTCAGCCATCAAAACAAGTGCTTTTGCCATAATAATGGAATACTGATCTTGATACAAATAAATCTTATTGTGCAAATTTCAAGATG
>JBDROC010000082.1:0-4791 GCA_043810475.1 Methanobacteriota archaeon
ACTTTCATTCCCTTGCCGAGGAAAATCATGCTTCCTAACACCCCTAATCTCACCCGCGCCCCCCTCTCACCAATCCCCAGCCCCCTCCCCCTCCGCGCGCCTCCACTGGCGCAGCCCCGCCGGCAGCGAGCCCGCGCCGCGCAGGATAAAAAGCTCTCCCCGGAAGCGAACACGGATGACACGGATCGGACGGATTTTCACAGATTTTCCCATCCGTGTGAATCCGCGTCATCCGCGCAATCCGTGTTCTACGTCGGCTTCGCTTTTCGTGGATGCGCCGTACAGTAAGGATTCTGACAGGATCAACAGGATAAACCAATCTACGAATCCTGTAAATCCTGTTCGTCCTGTCCAGTCCGGCTCTTCTTTTAGCGCGGCGCCGGACATTAATTGTTCTGAATTTATAAAAGAAAGCACATCTCAAAATTCCAGAAGGTAAAATATGGTATCCTGTTTAACTCAAAAAAAGAATAAAACTGTGGAAACGAACTTATTAGAATTTAGCACAGATGTCTCCTCCGAAAACCTGACAAAAAAACCTGAAATAGTTATCCCTGAACAACTAAAGGAACTATCAAAAATTGACGCTCTCGATTCTAAACTATCTCAGCATTTCAATGAGAAGTCTATAGTCCAGCCGGCTCTCACGCGCCAACTTGTAAGCTTTCAGGCAAACAAAACCATGGCATCGTATCGCTGGTACAAATACAAAGAAGCTTTTTCTGCCCCTCTTGTGGAGTATCTGCTTTCCAGATATGGGATCGAATCTGGCAAGGTTCTGGACCCGTTCGCTGGGAGCGGCACGACCCTGTTTGCAGCCAGCGCCGTATGCATGGATGTTGATGGTATCGAACTTCTCCCCATAGGACAGCAGATCATAGCCGCCAGGTCGTGTTTAGAAAGAGAGTTTACAGCCGATGATTTTGCCGCTGTCAAACAGTGGTTGAAAAACTGCCCATGGAAGAAATCACAGGTAAGATATCCCCTGCCCAAATTGCGAATTACAGACGGCGCATATTCAACAGAGACATCCGATGCAATCGAGAGATACATGGGCGCCCTGCAGAATGAGAACGAACGGGTCAGGCTTATCTTACGTTTTGCCCTGCTGTGCATCCTGGAATCCATCAGTTACACTCGCAAAGATGGTCAGTATCTTAGATGGGATTATAGATCTGGACGCAGGAAAGGAGGAAAACCGTTCAATAAGGAGGAGATTCTTAATTTTGACGAGGCGATATGCGCGAAGATAGAAGATATCTTGCATGATATGATGCTTGGCAGTGGACATCTGGAGGAGCGCGATCAGGGCAGTATCCATCTTTTTCAGGGCTCATGTCTGGATGTAATGCCATCGATGCCATGTGATTTATATGATGCGATTGTAACCTCACCTCCATACTGCAACCGTTATGACTACACACGGACTTATGCTCTGGAACTGGCTTTGCTTGGCGTTAGTGAGAAAGAGCTCACCAACCTCAGGCAGCAAATGCTAAGCTGTACCGTTGAAAATCGTGCCAAAGACCTGCTGGCAATAAATCCCCGATGGGCTAACGCCGTAGAAGCAGCAGACCAGCAGGAGTTGCTGCAGGCTATCCTGAAGTACCTGGAAGACCTGAAGGCGCAGGGTAAGCTGAACAACACTGGCATCCCCCGCATGGTTCGAGGATACTTCTATGAAATGGCATGCATTATCGCCGAATGTTCGCGCGTGATGAAACAAAATGCATACATGTTCATGGTCAATGACAATGTGCGTTATGCTGGCGCAAGCGTCTCGGTAGATATGATACTTTCATCCATAGCTGAAAAGTTGGGACTTCATATAGAGAATATTCTTGTACTGCCAAATGGCAAAGGTAACAGCAGCCAGCAAATGGGTGAGCATGGGCGCGATCCGTTGCGAAAATGCGTGTATATATGGAGGAAAGCATAGTGCCACCGAACAAACCACACCTCCAGCATTTAACCAGTAGTGAAAGCCTTCTAACAACTTATGAGGAAACACGGGCTGGTTTTGTTGCCTTGGCGCTCGAAAAGAACCGCAGAGCAACGCCGTTCATTGAAGAAGCAAGAGCTCTAAAAGCGGCTGCATCTAAAATCTCAACACCCGCCTCATTGATCAATATTGCCGGGATACAGGCTGCCCTTTTGACGGCGGCTGGAGTTTCCAATAAAGCTGCCGGGCATATGGAACCCCAGGACCAGGAGGAGGCGATAAAAGGACTGATAAAACAATTTCTTGAACCTGCCGGTTCTAATTTTGTTGAGGAGTTGGTCTTTAGATTCCTTTTGACGCGGGGGGACGCATTAGGCGGGTCTATGAGAAACGTTGGCGGAGCAATAGCACAACGCAAGCTCACTCGCGCGATTATTGCTACGCTTTCTGTTGCAGGAATTTCATATTATTGGCTTTCTTCCAAGAGCAATTCATGGATACATGGAACGGAGGATGATCCGGATATAGAGATGGATGCAAATGGGCTTAGCTGGTCAAACGGTCATCAGGATCGTACCATAAGATACAACCTTACTGTTCCATTTGTCAAGAAAAACGTAGACCTGTGCCTTTTCAATTGTCATTATCAGGCACTTTCCGTCAGTTACAAGAATCCTGCTTTTTATCTTGCACTTGGAGAACTTAAAGGCGGTATCGATCCCGCCGGGGCAGATGAGCACTGGAAAACGGCAAGAACATCCTTATCCCGCATTAATCTGGCATTTGCAAATCATGGGCTTTCACCCCACTTATTCTTTGTCGGAGCCGCGATTGAAAATAGCATGGCTGAGGAAATCTGGTACCAATTGGAAGAAGGCACGCTTAGCAACGCTGCCAACCTGACTGATGCAAACCAGGTCGCCTCTCTGTGCAGGTGGTTATGCAACCTGTAAATAAACCTCATTTCGGATCGATGTTTAATCAATGTAAATCCCCGCCCCCTCCCCACGCGCCTCCACAGGCGCAGCCAAGCTGGCAGCGAGCCTGCGCTGGAAGCGAACACTAATGACACAGATCAAGATGCACAGATTTTTCATCCGTACAAAATCAAATAAAAGACATTAACAAGCATTATCTGCGGCTTTTTAAGAACTCTGTGATACCTTATGTTTTGCGATAAGTTCCCGTATTTTTGTAACTAACTGGGTTGGGACTTCCATCGCTGTTATTGTCCTATTCTTAAAGGCATTTTCGTCTTCTGCCATAGCTTCATCTTCAGTCTGCTGTTCATAATGAGCAAGAACCGTCCTCACTCTCTTCTCGTCCCATCCTTTCGGAAATTTACTTCTTTTCATGCTTCTTTCGGCTCCTGCGCTTAAATGCAATCAATGGTTTACCAGTCAAATCAAATGCCGTTATGACAAAAATACTTTTTGGCTCAGGGTTTCTGGATCGATATAATTACGGATTTTCATAGTTCTCCCTTAAACGCCATGTCCAGCACAGCCGGCATCCGCGCGTCCATTTTCGGCGCCGGTCTCTGTTTGGGGGCGCTTGAGTGCGCCCACCTTTGCCTGAAGCTTATCGAGGTAGGTGACGCGATGCGGCGCTGTCCAGCGAAGAGCGAGACTTTGATGAATCATGATTTTCGAAATGCACTGTCTATGAACTCTTTATGTTTCTTTGACCATACTTTATTTGGTGTGGCTTTTATCCATTCAACATATCTGTCAATGAAATCCAATCGTTCCTTGAAATTGGTCTCTTTATCTTTTTTTAGTTCTTCCATATCAATTTTCATCGAAGCCCCCAATAATGAATGTTCCCTGTCGTATATTATTATATCAGTTATAACTGCAAAAAATCCTCAATTGAATACCCTGCTTCTCTTATTATTGCACTCAGTGTTCCTTTAGGAATATCCGTACCTGGATGGTTTGGTATTGTAACCCTTCTTTTTGTTTCAGGATTATACCAGATTTCATGGCTGCCTTTTGCGTATCTATCAAAAATAAATCCAGCTTTCTTAAGTCTTTTAATGACATCCGAAGCTTTCATTGAAGGAAGTCTTGTCATGCATTAACACTTACAGGAACGCTTGTGGTGACAACAAGACTTTTCGTTTCCTTAATATCGAAAGGAAGCGGATCCCCATGCTCAATATATGATTCAATCAATTTTTTTGCTACATCCTGTGCGATTTCGATGGTTTCGGCTATCGTCCTCCCCTGCGCAATAAGTCCCTGCAAGGTTTCACTGGTAGCAAGGTAGCCTCCTTCTTCCAGTTTTTCTATTTTGATTTTAATCATGGTTTCGGACATTTAGCTCACCTTGTTCAATAACATTGAATAGTTATATCACATCTCTCCTTTAAATGCTTTGTCCAGCACAGCCGGCATCAGCGCATCCAGTTCGGCGCCGGTCTCTGCCTGAAGGCGCCTGAGCGCGTCCACCTTTGCCTGAAGTTCATCGAGGTAGGCGACGATGCGGCGCTGTTCGGGGAGGGGCGGGAGATTTATGGGCATGTTTCTCAGTTTTTTAGAGTTTACATTCGCTTGCCCACATTGCTGTTTAATCTCAGATGTGATGTATTTCCGTCCCAACGGTGAGTTGATATAAAAAGCAACCAGCTTCGGAGTAGCGCGATTCAAATCAAGGCGGTAGAGTAAAGAAGAGGTCTTTCAACCTCCCCCTTCTCACCAAACCGTACGAACTGATTTCCAGTATACGGCTTTCGTTTGGCATTGTCCCATTTCAGGAGATAAAAGCATAAATATGCTTCTACCAGCCACGGTAATATAGCAATTATTCCATCAAGTTCAAATTTCGTCAGATAGCGTTTTCGCCTA
>JBDROC010000083.1:0-13674 GCA_043810475.1 Methanobacteriota archaeon
CGCTGCTTGTTAGGATGGTAGGTCGCAAATTCGCATCCAAGTTCGTCTGCGACAAGGTTCGCAAGAGGTATTCCAGAAAGTGCGACGCCGATAACTACGTCCACACACTGTTCTTCACCAAGGCTGTCAAATATCATATCTATCAAAGCGCCAGCAATAAACCTCTGCCTGTTCGAGCTTCTGCCGATGTTGCTCCAGTCGACGTAGATATCTTTTGGAGCTTGCGTGACATCTTTCTTTTTTGCATGGACCAGAAGCCATGTTGCAGTTTCGCGTGAAACGTTCAATTCGTCTGCGATCTGACCCGCAGATAACCCGCCTGCCTGGAGTTCAACAGCTTTATGGATCAATTCATCGATTGTTTTCATAATCCTCACCTGAAATAATATTACTTCTTTTTCTTTGTATATAACAGGTTGGCTTTTAAGCGATGTAACCTGCGCTTCCCCTGTCAAATCCCGGAACAAGCTCCATTCTCATATCATCAGGCTGCCACGCGACGCCGGGATAAACAAGATTATGGAAGAAATGCTGCGTGTCTGCGGCTATCCCCGTGGCGAGATGTTCTTTGCCGAAAACATCTATTGTGATCTCAAGCACCATCTTCCTGACCCCACTTTCGTCAAGGTACCCAAGTGTGTGCAGGTACTCATGCAGCAGGACGTGGAAGATGTAGGGTTTGTATATCTCAGGTCTTGTTTCTTTGATCCTTTCAAGCGGGATATTATTCATTACGATAACATTGCTGCCCACAGGGTAAAAGGCTCCGAAGAATCCCTGCAGGTGGTTCCCCAGGTTAGCCAGTCCGAGCATCAGACCGCCGCGGCTCTTTCTCCTGCTCTCCCACACTGCTGCTTTCACGACCTCGAAGATGTCGGCGAGTGTTTTTGCAGTATCAAGGCGGGTGTGAAAGTTGTTTTTCATTCTATTTGTTTTTGTTTCCATCATTATCCTATTTCATAATTTATTATTCGCCAGCTTGCGAACATACGTATATAAGATTTATAATTAAATAACTTTTGGTCGTAGTTTTAATACTGGATGTGATATTATAACTCGTATCATGCATGATGTCAACTACTATACGAGTGGAAAGGCTGCTACAGATACAAAAAAGGGTCTTTTGTGGCTTAAATTCATAAAATACCCGTTTATCGGTTCGGCAATCGCAAAAATATTACTGGAGGGGGCAAGAGAATTTCAGCCGAAGGTATTGGATATAACGGACGCAGCGAAATTAATTCGGCAGTCAAAAAAATGCGCGATCGGAGAGCGAGTTTGCAGATCAATACATAAAAATTCTGAAATTACAGAGTCCGTATTCCTGGATGAACTGGCTGAAGGAATGGTCGATGCAGGAAAAGCAAGGTATGTACTTTTAGAAACGGCCATTGATACTTTTAAAAAGTATTCCAAGAATCATCCTCTGATATTATCGCATATCTCAAAAAAGCCGATGGAGATTTGTTGTTCTTCAATTGAAAATTGTATTTACTGGAATATGCAGAGGTCAAATTTAAGGGTTTTCTCTGGAAATAATGAACAATAATAATTCACAGGAAAATAAATACGCAGTATTTGATAGTCGTACCTCTTATAATATCATCTGTTTTTTGATGCTGCCTTTCTCCTCTTCTTCATCTGCGACCCGCATACAGGGCACTCATCCCCCTGCAGGAACCGTCTCTTGCACCCGATGCACTGCTTCTCCCAGATGAGCACGTCCTTAATCTTTATCTGACCTGCAGGCATGACCTTTATCCCGAGCTGGATGGCGGTGTTCTGCACAGCGAAATCATCAGTAACAAGCACAGTTTCCTCCCGTTCTGAATATTCCAGCGCTTTTGCAAGTATATCAATGTCTGTTCCTGAAAGCTCCTCGTTATCACGTGTAATGCCGGCTTTTGTCTTTACTTTTTTTTTGAAGCTCAGCAGAGGGGGTTCGACTCTCACATTCATCAATTCCATTATTGTCCGGGATTTCTCATCGTGCAGTTCTTCGACTACAGAAGGAACGGTAATAAAATCTCCCTCAATGCGTTTTCGGATGATAAAAAGGGAAGCGTCTGCGATATGGATCATATTTGATTTCCTGACTATCAGAATAACACATTACCTTGAATCAATCTCATTTCCATACGCAGTTCTGGGTGTCACTGCTGCTGCAATTGCCGTCGCTATCAACGCTTTATACACATCAACTCCTATGAAAGGAAGCGCTCCAAGCTCAATGGCCCTCTGCGCGTTCACACCCAGTACAAGTGAAAGCTGGACAACTCCGAAAAGGTAGATCAGCGCTATCCCCAGGATCATGATACTGAAAAGACCGATAAAACTCCGGGATTTCACATACCTATCAGTGAACCAGCCTATTACCAGCGCGGCTGCAATGAATCCAACGATATATCCGCCTGTTACCCCGCTCAACACATCCATTCCACCTTTCAGACCGTTGAACCACGGGAGACCTGCTGCACCAATACCGGCGTATAGACCCTGGCTCAATCCGCCGTACCATTTCCCAAGGATGACGCCTGAGAGAAGAACAGCAAAGACCTGACCCGTGACCGGTACTGGTGTGAACGGCAGATAGAACCTGACCTGGGCAAGAAGTCCGGTCAGGCACGCAAAGCCAAAAGCGAGCGCAACTTTGTTCGCAAACGTGGACTCAAATCGCCATTTAAAAAAATTATACTTCACAGACTCGAATTTTCCGATAATATTTTTTATTTCATTGTTGAATTCTGACATGCGCTCACCGGTTGTAAACCATTTTGCCCACTTAGGTTTACAATCCATATAAACATTACCGGGGTTGCATATAAATACTTAAAACGCAATAATAACTCACGAGAGAAAAATATGGAATTGATCATAGTGAAATAATGGGAACAGATCAAATAAGGGTAAGGGTGCCTGCGACCTCTGCGAACCTTGGCGCGGGATTTGACGTATTCGGGATAGCTCTTGGATCCCCGGCAGATATTATTGAGGTAAAAAAAAGTGAAAGAATTGAGATCGAGGTTAGAGGAGCAGGCAGAGAGCACATACCCACTGACCCGCGACGGAACACTGCCGGCATCGTTGCTTCCAGTCTTGAAAAGCCCGTAAAGATCATAATACACAGAACCATCCCGTTATCAAGCGGGCTGGGAAGCAGCGCCGCGCCCGCAGCAGGTGTAGCGGTCGCATTGAACATGATGTTTGACCTTGGTCTATCCCGGGAGGAACTTGTGCGTTTGGCGGCGCAAGGAGAAAAGGCAGCATCAGGTGTTCAGCATGCGGATAACGTGGCGCCTGCTATCTGCGGGGGTTTTACGATAGTGCATAAGAATAAAGTGATCTCTTTAATGCCAGAGAACGTCGGCATAGTTGCAGTTCATCCTGAAATCGTTGTGAGCACGAGGACAGCACGTGCGCTCCTGCCTAAAAAGATGTGGCTTGGCGATGTTTCCTTTAATACAGCAAGCGCGGCGTCTATGGTCGTGGGAATGATGAAAAACGACATTAAGCTCATTGGAGAGAGTATGGAGAACAGGGGGATAGAACAAGTGCGTTCAAGGCTTATTAAGGGCTATCCACAGGTCAGAAAAAGCGCACTTGATGCTGGAGCTGCCGGAGTTACGATCAGCGGTTCAGGTCCAACGATGATAGCGGTTTGCAGGATGGATCAAAGAGAGAAGATTGCACAGGCTATGATCCAGGCGTTCAGGGATAATCAGGTAAAGAGCGAGGCTTTCATAACCACAATAGGAAAGGGCGCTGAAATATTACAAAAGCAGATATGAAAAATAAAATCAAAAATAAAAACATAAGGGCATGATTATGCCCTCTTTTAAAAAAATGAGATATTAAAATTTAATATTAGTATCTCTTTGGTTTATGTTTCTGGTAGCATTCCCTGCAATATACCGGTCTGTCACCGGATGGCTGGAAAGGTACTTCAGTTTCCTGACCGCAATCTGCACAGGTTGCCTTGTGCATTTCTCTTGGTCCGCCGAAACCTCCGCCGCCTCTTCCGCCTCGGAAGCCGCCTCTTCTATCGTCACCCATATTTATTCTCCGTATAGTTTATTTCCTAATAAAAAAGTCTGTGGTATGTTATTTTTGATATCCATACCCATTATCTTTTACTGAAAATCATCTATTAATTCAATATCTCTTTGGTTTATGTTTCTGGTAGCATTCCCTGCAATATACCGGTCTGTCACCGGATGGCTTGAAAGGTACTTCAGTTTCCTGACCGCAGTCTGCACAGGTTGCCTTGTGCATTTCTCTTGGTCCGCCGAAACCTCCGCCGCCTCTTCCGCCTCGGAAGCCGCCTCTTCTATCGTCGCTCATATATTTATCTCCTTACTTAATTTGTCTCAAGGGCTGCGATCGCGAACTTTCGCAAGACCTTCTCAATTTTTATCTTGACATGGTCTCCGACTTTTGTTCCGGGTACAAAAATAACAAATCCCTGTATCCTTGCGATTCCATCTCCCTCTCTGGCTATGCCCTCGATTGTTACATCGTGAACAGCGCCTGCCAAGACTGGAGCGTTTTTATCTTGTCCGTCATTAAACAATTTCTTCCCTCTGTACTATTATTCAATCAACCTAAAAGAAGCACGCAAAGAGGGGATGTTCCCGAACTCTATAACTTACCTAATAAGCTAACTGATACAACGTTATTACAACTTTTGTATATATAAAGTCTTGGTTGCTTGAAAAAAAGCCAGGATTCTTTTCCTTTGAATTTCGTTTTTATAAGTGCATACCTTCCTGACAGCCTTCTCCCTTTCAGGCGGCTCTTTTGGGACTGCCCATGACCGCAGCACACCGCCCACCGAAGGTAAATGCCGACGGACAGAGCATGTTCAAAATACAATCGCTGCACAAAGGTTTTCTTGCTGTACAAACCTTGCGTCCATGATGTATCAAAAGTAATGAGAAAATATCCCATGAATTTTTCGGGACAAGTTTCATGAGGTCTTTTTCTATCTTATCAGGGTTTGTATTTTCAGTAAGTCCAAGTCTATAAGAAAGTCTTTTTACATGTGTATCGACCGCTATCCCCTCCACCTTTCCGAACGCACCTGACAACACGATGTTCGCAGTTTTTCTTTTCTCAATAGTTCGATGATCTCAGAGATCTTTTTATCCACTATTTTTTCATCCACCATTATTTCCAATTATTAAGTGCAAGATAATTAAAGGTTTTTGACCGATATGTTTAAATCTTATTACGTATAACAATAATAATATAGTATAGAATAAATGGAGGAAAACTAAATGGCAAGTAAAACAATTGTAAAATCCCCCGCGTCCTCGTGGTGGGATGAGAGACAAAAAATACTGAAAGGCATCGCAGCTAAACCAAAGAAAGTGGTCAAAGCTAAACCGAAGAAAGTGGTCAAAGCTAAACCGAAGAAAGTGGTCAAAGCTAAATCAAAGAAAGTGGTCAAAGCTAAACCAAAGAAAGCGGTCAAAGCTAAACCAAAGAAAGTGGTCAAAGCTAAATCTAAGACACCAGTCAGGTCAAAGAAAAGATAAACTGCTTCATATTTTCCAGCGATTATGTAACTTCAGGCATGAAAGCCCGTTGTTGCATTCCACTCCTTTTTTTTGTATCAGGATCTTAAAAGTTTCTCCCATCTCCATCAAAAGCGTTTTTATGGGAAGCATTTTTCTCCAGTAGTTCACAGGATCTTTTTCTTGCGCTCTTTTCAGGTATTCATCAATCCCCAGCCCCATAATAAAATGAGCCTGATCGGTGAAACCGCACAGCTCAAGTCCGTTCTTTCTGCCCCAGTGAGATAGTGCCGAGAAATTTACGTGCGATGTGATATCCTGTTCTCCCACATGTTCATACGGGTCTTCGCTGGCAGTATGCCTGTGATAACACATGAGAGTACCCCGGTTCCTGTAATCCTGGTATAATTCTGATGATGGATATCCGTAATCTATCGTGACGACAAATCCCTTTTCAAGTATCGTGCCAAGTTCATGGATCCAATTTAGTGCGTCAAGGTTTACCTCTGTCCTGAATCCATGAGGCAAGAAAACATCAAGCTCTGCGAAGTAATAGTTGAGTTCATCTGAAGCCGGCTTCAGTGTCTCCACAAAACCGTCCTCATGATCCACGAATACTTCCATGAGTTCTTCTTCCATGACCACCTGATGAACAGGGAATGCATCCACCAGCTCGTTGGAAAAAACGCATCCGGTCATTCCTGAAAGTTCATTCAGGGAACTGCACCACCTGACGTTCTCACCCAGCCTTTCCTGCTGTTCATTCCGCAGAGCCGGGCTTTTTTCGATGATGCAGTAATCAAGGTCGCGAAAAATTTCAGGATTTTTTTTAAGATATTCAATAACATCCAATGACAGAAGTCCTGTGCCTGCTCCCATCTCCACAACAGTGAACTTTTTTTCTCCGATGATACGCCACATCTCTTCAAGCTGTCTCCCCAGCATCTCACCAAAAGCAGGTGTCAGGTTCGAGCTCGTGTAGTAATCCCCTTTTTTTCCTATCTTGTCTCTCTCTGAAGTATAGTATCCAAGCACTGGGTAATAGAGTGCCATCTCCATGAAGTCGCGAAAAGAAATGGGGCCGTGTTGTTGGATCTTTTTGATTATAATATCTGATAAGGACATTAATTCCTTATTTAATTACCAATGTAATAAATCCTGTATATATTTTTGCTCCAGAGAAAAGAATAGAATACTTTAAATCAGGGAAAAAAGATATTTATTGATACATCATGTCAAACAAATTTAGCAAAGACGACATCATAATGGGGTATCAAATAGCCGTAAATTACACAGGTTTATTTGCAGGGAAAATCCTCAGGGTTCGCCCGGCCATCAAAATATTTGGGAATCCGTCTTATGAAATAGAACTGATGGAAGTATTTCAAAGAAAGGGCCATACTAAAATATGGGTAAGTGAAGATTTCTCATTACCTTTTAATAAAGAAAAATTTGAAATCGCTATTATTCACTGGAATCAGTTCCATGAATACATAAATAGATCAAAGGAAGAGATCAGGGAATTAAGAGCACTATTTTCAAAATCTTAATTATCTTGCGGATCATTTTGGGATGGTATTATGTCCACTATTGAAGAACTTGATTTTGACAGGGCGATAGATGATGCAAATAAGCTCGTACTTATTGGTTCTGCCTTGAAGACAGGCATATTTTCAGCGCTCATCGAGGAAAAAGATATCGACACACTAACGTGCGAACTCAACGCGGATAAGCGCGCCATGTATATCGTGCTTGAAGCTCTGTGCGGGATGGGATATGTGCAAAAGAACAAAGATAAGTACATAATCGCTAAGAGGGCGCGCCATCTCTTTATCAAAGGAGGCGATGAATATGTGGGCGGATATCTCCCGCATTTCATGAATAAGATCAAAGCATGGCTTGAGCTTCCTCTGATAATAAAGGGAGAAAAGCCGGGAAGAAAAAAACCTGAGAACATAGGAGTGTTCATGAACGCGATGGCTTCCAGGCCGGATGCTATTGTGGAGAAGGTGGTTGATGAGTGCCTGAAAAGAAAGAAGGACGCAAGGAACGTTATTGATCTGGGAGGAGGGCCGGGCAAATACTCAAGAGCTTTTATGAACAGAGGATTAAAAGCTGTCCTTTTTGACATGCCTGAGACCATAGATCATGTTAGCAGGGAATTCAAACTTTCTGGCATCAAAGACCTCACGCTTAAGAAAGGGGATTTCTCGAACCACGAATTCGTTAAGGAATTCAAAGAACATTCATTCGATATAGTTTTCATGGGCAATATTACGCACATCTATTCAGAGGATGAGAACAGGAAGCTCTTACTGCGCGTCGGGAAACTTGTGAAAAAAGGCGGGATCGTCGCCATCGAGGATTTTGTTCGCGGAAGAAGCCCTTCAGCTTCGATGTTCGCTGTGAATATGCTTGCAAGCACGGAAAGCGGCGGCGCATGGACAGAAGCGCAGTACAGGGAATGGCTTAATGGTGCAGGATTTAGCGGTATCGAAGTAATCGACTTAGATGGCATTGAAAAACAGCTTATCACTGCCTTCCAGGAAAAAATACTTTAAATCTGCAATAATAAAAATATATATGTCATGTATAAGCTATATATAGAATGTGTTCAAAACAACATCATATAATATTTATCAGGTGGTCACATGAAAATAGTACCTTCAGGAATAAAAGGGCTGGATTCAATCCTCAACGGCGGGTTCAATCACCCCTCCACGGTGTTAGTGGCAGGAACAGCAGGAGCGGGCAAGACCACGTTTGTTATGCAGTCACTCGTCAACGCTGCAAGAGAAGGTGATAACTGTCTTTTCATTTCAGCGATCTCAGAACCTGTTGCCATGATGGAAAGCTTCATTTCCAACTACTCCTTTTTTGATTACTCCTTAATTGAAAAGAAAAAGTTACGTTTGTTCAATATCGAGAAAGACCTGCTTTCTGCAGGTGCTCCTGAGGTAATACAGTTCATCGAAGAAAAGATCCGGATGTACAAGCCTGCCTTGCTTGTCATTGATCCAGTGACGGTGATAGCGGAGTCAAAACCCAATGAACTCGAAAGACGCCTTTTTCTATTTGAACTTCTCACGAGGATGAAAAGCTGGAACCTGCTCGTCCTTCTCACAGGTGAGTTCTCCCTGGAAAGCCTGAAACAGAGCCCACTTTCCTACCTTGTGGACGGCATCCTGTACATCACTGAAGAGACCGTGGGTGAGAAAAGCGAACGCTACCTGAGCATAATAAAGATGCGTGGCAGAAAGTATATTTCAGGAAGGCACACATATAAAATAAGCAGCGACGGGATCACTGTATTCCCCAGGCTGCTCCCTGTGTTTGAACCGAAAGGCACTGCTCCAACTAACAGGATAAGCACAGGTGTAGAAGGTATGGACAGAATGCTCAACGGAGGACTATTAAAGGATGACGTGATCCTGTTTTATGGCGGTCCCGGTACTGGCAAGACCATTTTCGGTCTTCACTTCATATATGAAGGCGCGACCAGAGGAGAGCCAGGCTTAATAATTTCACTTGAAGAATGGCCTTCGAAATTGAAAAGGAACGCAAAGACGTTCGGATGGGATTTTGAAGAGCTTGAGAACAAAGGTCTGGTCAAATTCATGTTTTTCTCTCCTGCTCTCTTTCACGCGGATGAGCATGCCATGGTGATAAAGGATATCCTGGAGAAAAATAATATCAGAAGGGTCTTTTTTGATGGTATTGAGGACCTGGTAACACCCATGCCTGATGTGATAAAGCGACGGGACTATGTCCACTCCCTTATCGATTACTTCTCGTCACAGGACGTTACTACACTTTTAACAAGCGAGCTCCCTGAATTGTTCGGCAATATAAAGTTAACCCTGGAGACACTTTCAGGTAGTGTTGATACAGTAGTATTACTACGGCAGGTAGAAGTTGAAGGACATATGAGAAAAGCTCTGAGCATTCTAAAATGCCGTGGCTCAGACCATGATAAAGAAATAAGGGAATTCGAAATAACAAGCAAAGGGATAGAAGTTAAGGTCGCCATGAAAGGATATGAGAACGTGATGGCGGGTATGGCAAGAAGACCCCCGTCTGACGTATTCAGGGAAATGTTCGGTGGAAGAAAGCCATGAATCCTCTCTTGATATTTCTATGGATTATTTCAATGATACCGCTGTTCCTTATTCCTTACAGCATAGCCTTGTTTTATAAAAAATGCTTCAGGCGAAAAACATACCCATATTTTTTTCTTGTGTCATTGATATTATTAGCAGCTTCTTCGCTCGGTCATGTGTATCAATCTTCCCCGGCAATGCTGTTTTTCGCTATCGGGGGAATTCTGCTTGGGGGTACTAGCCTGAGATTGGACCAGGTCATGACAGGGAGGGGGAAATGATACCTGAATCCGGCCTTTTTCTCATGGGCATATTAGGTTTCTTCGTCTTATATGTAGTTCTTGCGCACCTTTCCACAAGGATGGGAGAAGGATTGCGTCTGCCCGGGTATTATTGGCTTTACTATATTGCTATTTTAGTTCTGGTAGTGGCTGCTTTATACGGCTGGTATCAATATTCAGGTGAAAAAGGTTCTGATGATATGCTTCTAATTCTTCTAATAATTGGAAATGTGTTCGCTGTTGCTGCGTCTTATAAATACTGGTGGTGGTTAAAAGATGAGCTCTGGATAAAAAAAGACAAGAGAGAGGAATCAAATGAGTAAAAGAATAATGGTTGTCGATGATGAACCGGATACTGTAGACCTGGTAAAACTTGTACTTGAAACAGAGGGGTTCGAAGTGATAACCGCATACAGTGGGGGGGAATGCCTGAAGAAACTCGAAGATACATTGCCAGATGCAGTTCTTCTTGACATAATGATGCCTGAGATGGACGGGTGGGAAGTATTCAAAAAGGTAAGGGAGAATTATGAGAATCTCCCTGTCGCCATGCTAACTGTAAGGAACCAGGATATCGACAAAATGCTGGGCCTGCATGTGCTTAAAGCCGACGACTATATCACCAAACCTTTTGGAAGAAAAGACCTGGTTGAAAGGGTCAAAAAGCTGGTAAAAGTGTGAGAAGCCTGAGCTTATTTCTCAAAAATTCTTTCCAGATATATCCTTTCCTTTATCAATTCTTTGACCTTATCTTCTCTTGATAGCTGTTTTGAATATGTCTTGTCGTCTATCTCGATCGTGAGGTCGCCATCATAGCCAGAGTCATCAAGCGCGGTCAATATAGAATCCATGTTCTTCTTGAGGTGTGAAGGATAGTGCGGCTTGTCATTATGCGGGGCGCCTATATGCACGTTGATCATACGGTCTGCGAGTTTTTCTATGAATAACATAGCAGTTTCAGGCGAGGTGATGAATGCATGCACTACATCAAAAGTGAAAAAAAGTCCAGGGAATTTCGTAAGTACGCTTTTCATTTCATCCGGTGTCGAGCACATGTTTTGCACTCCAGGCATGCTGTTCTCAAGTGAGAGCCGAAGGTTAAGTCGGTCTGCCTTTTCCTTGCAGACGTTCAGATATTCCAAGAATTTTTCCCAGTCCTCACCCGTTGGAGCACGGTGGACAGTTCTCCTGCCGGGATGAATAGTAACTGCTCTTGCCCCAATATTTTTCGCAAGGTCAAGAGACCATAATGTTTCTCTTATTGTGACCTCATGCACATTATCGTTGATCGAAGCAGGATTTAGATCAAGAACTGGAGCATGGAGAGTGCAGCCCTCTGGCATAATGGAGATCGTTTCCTTAAGTGCGGCCAGAGCTATCGCATCGTGCCTGTACTTCCAGAAATCGGGAGTCTCAGCCCAGAACTCAATGCTCTTTATACCAGCCTCAAGCAGGATTTCTATTATATCATATACAGTGTATTCCCACAGGAACAGAGAAGCGCATGAGAGTTTCATTCCATACCCCAGATCATATTGGCGACGAGACTATATATTGATTTCAGTCAATGGTCTTTGAGTGGCGAAGCTCAACAGCAATGCCTTTTCTGCATTCTTTTATCTCCCAGCCGCTCATCAGTGCCCGACCGACACCGAAGAACCTTTCGCCTTCCACAAGCACCTCATCACCTGGGCGTATCTGCGGGTCAGCTTCCAGCACCCCGGGAGCAAGGATGCTGCTATGAGGCAAAAAGTCACCTATCTTCACTCTGTAATGGGGCTGGGCGGTAAGACGAAGTCCCCCCTCAACTGTGAGCGCGATAGTCCCATATTGCGGTATCAATGTTGCGAGCTGTTTTCCTGAGAATAACTGGAATTTCGGGAATGGCGCTTTAACAACAGCACCGGATACAAGGAGATCGCCAACTCCTTTTCCGAACTGGTAATCAGCCGTCGCGCGCATGAGGTCAAGTTTCGCCTCTTCTCCTGACCGTTTTTTAACATTCTCAAATACTGAAACTTCCTGTTCAAGTTTTGCCAGCGATGCGCGCGAAGTCACGCCCTCATCAGTTGTGTAGACAAAGTTAAGCCCAAGTTCCCCTGCCACGTCCTCGCATATTTCCCTGTAGGCGCCGTGGACGTGCGCGACAATATTCTTATAGCTGTTTTTCTGGAGATACGAACGCAGGCAGCCGCTGACCCATGTTCTCTCTTCTTTGTCCCAGTAGCCCGTCACGGGGGTATCGTAATGCGCTGCGGGGTACATCAATTCAAGCTCACGCGGGACAATGCCCATGGGGGAGGTCATAATCACCTCGTGCACGTATCTTCGGTATTTTCCGAGGGCATTGATGAATTTCTGGTGGGAAATGGAAATAGAGTACGGTTTTTTTGCAGAGCAAGGAAGTAACACAAGTGTATCCAGGTCAGGCGGGGTGTATCGTTCCAGCACCCGCTCTGCGAACCGACTTATCTCCACCCTGTTCATGGATTCCGCGGTGTTAGCGTACAGCGTACTTGACCTGAAGAGCGGTGTCCTTTTCTCAAGGAATGTGCCTTCGGTGTCGATAAGCCGCAGCGCTGCGGTGAGCCAGGGGTGCGTCCTGCATTGGCGTTCTATGTACTCGCGAAGATGACCCGACCTGATGTGTTCGCGGATCGTGCGCATCTCCTCGCCAAGTTTCAATATGTTGTGCTTAGATAGTGCCTCAGCACGCTCTTTTTTTGAGAGTTTGATAAGTTCCTGCGGCGTACTTTTTGAACATACAGGGCAGGCGCAGGGGAATTCATGCATTCTGTCGAGATGGTATTCGCCTGAATTCGTAAGATATATATCCTGATACCCTTTGATCGTCGGCAGGGTTTCATCCACGATATCCACGCCCATGTAAACAAGCATTGAGAGGTTCTCAGGCGTTGCAAGGGCAGGCATATACAGAAGCGAGTCTGCGCGTGTGCTCTCCTTGAGTTTGATAATGGAATTTACGAAGTCCCTGGCATGGTTATCAAGCTGTTTTGCCGCGCCAGGGGTGTACAGTTCTGCTTCGATGGGTTTCTGGTAAAAGGGATGTATTACGATTCCAGTATGACCTGAATTCGCTTTTATTTGCTGCAAGGCGGCGCTGGTATCGAAAGATTCCTGCATTTGATCGATGATATCTTCCTCTGTGTGCAGAGGCAGGGATTTGTGCGGGGTGATGACGATTTTTTGGGAGACTCCTTCCGGTATCTCAGTTTGATGCCATATGGAGCCGGAGTCTATTATTGGGGGATCCTTCTCATGTATCTGGATGATCACGGGAGTTGATAGCTCCCTGTCCAGAGACAATTTGCCGATCCTTGCGGCGCCGTCGCGATGGGTTATTTCGAAAATTTTGGACATATAGGTTTATAGCCGGTTTTAGCCGCATACGAACGCGGATGAACACAGATATTTGTTAATTCGAAGTGCTATTAGGCGAGAGTTTTATTTAAACATGAGCCAGAATAGTGCCGAATTTGACCAGCATGAACAGCATCATACCCCATCGGTAAGGCATGAAAAACGGGCTGGAACACGGATTTACACGGATCAAAAGAATGAGGGGATAAACATGAGGGCGCACGCATCAAGCATGCGCCCCGGCAGTCTATTGAAAGACTGATAATCTGGTTGATCACACCAGATCATCGCGGGTTCGAATCCCGTCCCCGGCGCAGTGATCATTTTTTGAATATTCACTCCTCCTCAAAAAAATCATCCGTTATCACAAATCCCCTCCAGTATCTTATTAATAAT